>NZ_JAPZQM010000290.1:0-9814 GCF_027530565.1 Microcystis sp. LE19-10.1B
GATAAGGCTTTTAGACTTTTTTTCCTCAAAAAGTGCCGACCATTGGAGGGATCGGGGGTAAAATTCCTGGACTTTTTCCCTGAAAATTAGGTAACTGACTACCTCAAAATCGGTAAAACCCCACACCCCACACCCCACACCTCACACCCTGCCCCCACGAAAAACTTTTTGCCGCAAACCCTAGCTAAATCGGACAGCAAGCTAACTCAGCAATTTAAGCGAAAATGCTGCCATTCTCTAGGATGCCATTCCGGGTTAATCTGGGTTTCGGACGCAATTTTTCGATGACTAAATTTTAAGAGGCAGTATGGAACGCACTTTCTTAATGATTAAACCCGACGGTGTGCAGCGCAATCTGGTGGGGGAAATTATTCAACGCTTTGAAACTAAAGGTTTTACGCTGGTTGGGTTGAAAATGATGCAGGTTTCTAGCGAATTAGCGGAAAAACACTACGCTGTTCATAAGGAAAGACCCTTTTTCCGTTCTTTAGTCGATTTTATTACCTCCTCCCCCGTGGTGGCCATGGTTTGGGAAGGAGAAGGAGTAATTGCCTCCGCTAGAAAAATTATTGGCGCCACTAATCCCCTCAATGCTGAACCTGGTACGATTCGCGGTGATTTTGGCATTAGTGTCGGACGCAATCTTATCCATGGGTCCGATGGTCCAGATACCGCCAAAGATGAAGTTAGTCTCTGGTTTAGCGATGCGGAATTAGCTAATTGGACTCCCGCAATCACTCCCTGGGTGGTAGAATAAACCCCTTTGAGGCAGTCAGGAGCCGGTCGTCAGGAGACAGGAGACAGGAGATGGCTTTTATTTATTCTCTCCTCTCCCCTTTCCCCACACTCAACCCCTAATCTTGCGACTTATGACCGTAGAATCCAGCTTACAACAGTTAAAAAGAGCTTCATCGGGACGATTACCCAGCAGTTACGGGGTCTATTTTAAGAATACCCTTGTGGCTCTCTGTCATGCTCTTGAAGATCATATCTTGCAAACTAGCAGCCCAGACAGTACAAATAAACCACTGGTTTTAGTCACCTTTCAACAGGGAAAATGGTATTTACAGGAAGCTGAGCGCTATTTAGATATCGCTCGCTCTTCTCGTCATATTGCGATCGCTGCCGTGGCCGATAGTGGTTTTTCTGAGCATAAAACCGGCAGTTTAGAGAATGTTTCGCTAGTAAACTTAGATAATAGCGATAGTTTGGTGAATGAGTGGAATTTAATCATTCTTTCCCCCGATTACGCCTCCATGGTACTCTGTCATGAGTTATCCCCAGAAGAATACCGGTCCGATAGTCAACCCCAAATAGACACGGAGCGAAAATTCTACGGTTTATGGACATTCGATCGCGATTTAGTCGAAAAAGCCGCTAGGATCTTAATTGAGCGTCTGCATCCCTATAATCCCAGTCTAGCGGCCGATTTAAGCAGACAACAGCAGGAAATTAGTCAAAATATTAATCCCATTCCCACGGATTTAACCGGAGTAGTCTCTCGCATTGTCACCTATCTGCAAACCAGTCAACAGCAGTTAGTCACCGTCAGCAGACAAGCACGAGAATTAAGCGACTTAGAAGGACAAGCATCCCGTTTAAATAAAAATTTAGCCGCTAATAAACTGCAAGCTTTTCTAAGAATGGCTCAAAAGGTCGATGAAAGAGATATTGATAATCCCCTTGCTTCCCTACAGGTGGCCGCTTTAGCGGAAATGTTGGGACAATTGCTCGATTTACCCACCCTGAGATTGCGACGCTTACGATTAGCTGGTTTATTATACCGCATCGGTCTAGCGGAGGCTCCGATCGAAGTTTTTAGACAGCGTGCCAGTCAGTTAGAGGGAGCAAATGCGTTATTTTGGCGGGATAGATCGGTGTTAGGCGCACAATTACTCGCCACTATGCCCGAATTAGCCCCAATTCAACAGATTATTTACCATGAGTTTGAATACTGGGATGGTAGCGGTGTTCCCAACGGCTTAAAAGGGGAAGAAATCAGCCTAGAGTCGAGAATTTTAGGATTATCAGCCTATTTTCAGGAATTAACTCAACCGCGAGGCGACCGACTAGCTCTAGATTTAGGAGAGGCCCTAGAGCGCTGTCAAAATTATAGCGGGATTCGTTTTGATCCCGCTTTGGTAGAAAAATTAAGTTCGGTAATTCGTCTGTGCGAAATGGGATGGATGCAATTACCCGATCGCCCTAGTCAAGTCCCCGCCGTCTGGTTAGAATCAGTTTAGATTAGGGTCTGCGGCAAAAAGTTTTTCCTGGGGGTAGGGTGTGGGGTGTGGGGTGTGGGGTGTAGGGTTTTACCCATTTTCAGGGGGTCAATTACCTAATTAATTTTCAGGGAAAAAGTGCCTAAATTTCCCCCCCGATCACCCCAAGGTCTGGCACTTTTTGATGGGAAAAAAGTCTAAAATTTTTACCCAACAAGGTTTTTAGATTTATTCAGCAGACCCTAGATTAGACTCCGATTAAACTCTGCATGGCACGTCTCATATTAGCCGGTTTAAAAGCTGCCATGGCTGCGGTCGGTTCATAGCCGCAATGTACCATACAATCGGCACATTGCGGATTGCCACTGGCCCGACCATAGTTATCCCAATTGGTTTCTGCTAAAAGTTCCCGAAAGCTTTTGTAATGACCTTCGTTGAGCAGATAACAGGGTTTTTGCCATCCTAAAAGACTATAACTAGGACTACCCCAAGGAGTGCATTCATAGTCCTGTTCACCGATGAGAAAATCGAGAAAGAGAGGATTATGGTTAAAATTCCACTTTTTCTGACCTGATTTCCAGGGTGAGAGAATTTCTCGGAATAAAGCTCTGGTTTGCTCCCGTTTTAAGAAACTATCTTGATCCGGGGCCCACTCATAACTATAACCGGGGGAAATCATCATACCATCGATACCCAAAGTAGCGAGAAAATCGAAAAATTCCTGCATTTCTTGCGGTTCTGTGCCTTCAAAAACCGTGGTATTAGTAGTAACCCGAAAACCTCTCGCTTTCGCCGCTTTAATCCCTTGTACTGCCTTATCGAATACTCCCTCTCGATCCACACAGCGATCGTGATGTGCTTTTAAACCGTCCAGATGGACACTAAAGGTAAGATAGGGTGAAGGAGTAAATTTATCCAGGCTTTTTTCCAACAACAGAGCATTGGTGCAGAGATAGACAAATTTTTTTCTGTCCACTAACCCCTTGACAATTTCATCGATTTGTGGGTGTAAAAGCGGCTCGCCCCCGGGGATGGAAACCACGGGAACCCCGCATTCTTCCACCGCTGCGAAACATTCTGCTGGGGTAAGATGATTGCGGAGGATTTCCGGGGGATGTTGAATCTTACCGCAGCCAGTACAGGCTAAATTACAGCGAAATAGGGGTTCTAGCATTAAAACTAAGGGAAAACGCTTTTTTCCTGCTAGACGCTGTTTCAAGATATAGGAAGCAACCACTAAAGCTTGTTGCAGTTGGACAGCCATTTGCTCACACCAAAAGGATTCTAAGTAATTATAGACTGTTAAGTAGTTGGACAAAAGTCAAGTTAACTGTGGGGTAAGGAGTCAGTAGCCGGTCGTCAGGAGTCAGGAGTCGGTCATCAGGAAGAATTGCGGCAATTTACATTTCTTAAGATAGACAACAGAATTTATGTCCGACTACTTAACAGGGCATCAAGGCATAGGAGCCTAGAAAATGGCAAAATAAATAAAAGCTGAGGGCTTTTTTCCTGTTTACTTGATTATCACCTTGATCTAGCTTATGGCTCCAAGACTACTGACTTGAAAGTGGGAAGTGGGAAGTGGGAAGTGGGAAGTGGGAAGTGGGGAGTGGGAAGTGGGGAGAATAAATAAAAAAGTCTCCTATCTCCTATCTCCTGACTCCTGACTCCTGACTCCTATCTCCTGACTACTGACTCCTAACCTTAACGACAATTTTTGATTTTTACCAGAGGTCTATTATGAGTTCTTTAGGCGATCGCTTTAAGAAATTTGCGGGTAAAACTCGCTATGTGGTCTGTCGCTTATTTTTGCATCTCTACGGCCAAGAAATCGCACCGCTGATCGGTATTCTTAATCGTACCGGCCGGGAAGCGATCGATTCCGAAGGGGATTTAGAGGTCATGGGAGAGGGTTTAGTAGAAATTTGTCAAAATCTGCTGCAGATGAACCTCTATTGGTTTTCTGTGGCTAATGAGGGCGATATTTTTTGGAGTGAGGGGGAAGCGGGAGACTACGTTAACGAACTGTTTACCGATTCCGCGGCCAGATACCTAAGTGAATCGGTGTCTTCACAAGTGGGGGAAAACGAACCCTTAACTTTACCCGTCACCGATAACTTAGTTGTTATGATCACAATAGCATTCGAGGGTGAGAGTGCTGGTTTAGAAACTAGCCTAGCCGATCGAGAGGCCCTGGAAGATGGTTTAAAATCAATAATTAACCTCCACTACCAAGGTCGGCTGCGTGCGATTCAGGTACATTTTTCTCCTGCTCAATTGGGAGATGAATTGACCAATGAGCAACTATTACTCAATTTCCCCGAATTACTGCCTTTATAGTCTTAATTTTGCCCTTATGCTGCGCCAAGTAACGACAATCCTTTTAATTCTTACCCTTTGTTGCACAACGGTGGCCTGTGGTTCCTCATCAAATCAAACTCAGTCACCGTCAGCTAATAACAGTAGTGTAAGACAAGAATCCAATCAGGTTAGTAGCGGTCGCTACGAGGTGCAACAAGCTACCTACGATGACGGAGATGGCACTTATACCTTAATGCTGTTAAACACCCCTGGGGGGACTTCTCCCCTCTTTCGCACCACTAACCTGCAAATGGCTAGATTAAGCGATGAAGCTATCGCTAAAGGGGAAAAAACCGCGGTGGAAATCAACGGTGATCAGGCTACCCTGTACATGACCGAAGATTTTAAAATTGAGTATGTCCATAATGTCACGGAAGTGCGGAACAATCCCCAAACCGGACAACAGGAAACCGTAGTGATTCGGCAAGAATCGAGTTTTTGGAGTCCTTTTTTCGGTGCTGTTGCTGGTCAAGCTTTGGGTAGTTTGCTCTTTCGTCCTCAATACTACGTTCCTCCCCTCTATACTCCGGGGGGTGTAATGACCGGTTTTGGTGGTTACGGTTCCACCTATAATCAGGCAGTGGATCAATACCGGACTAAACATAATAGTCCACCTCCGGCGGTCAAAAATCGGCAAACTCTCCGTTCTACTGGCAATTTACGTCGTTATCCCAGTAATACTTCCTCTAGTCCCAATCGCAGCACCACAACCACCACCAAACCCAGTGGTTCTGGTTATGGTTCCAGTACCCTGAAGAATTCGGGTAAATCTGATAATGTCAAACGTTCTCCTAGTTTCGGTTCCTCTGGTTCCCGTCGTACCCCTAGTCGCAGTGGTTTCGGCAGCAGCAGACGCGGCCGACGTTAGGAGGATTTGACTGGAGTGGTGGAAGATTAATCCTGTCTTCCCCACCTCAGAGATTGGGGATGGCAGCTACTTAGGGTTTGCTGAATAAATCTAAAAACCTTGTTGGATAGGAATTTTAGACTTTTTCCCCATCAAAAAGTGCCAGACCTTGGGGTGATCGGGGGGGGAAATTTAGGCACTTTTTCCCTGAAAATTAGGTAATTGACCAGATGAAAATCGGTAAAACCCTACACCCCACACCCCACACCCCACACCCTAACCCCACCAACAAACTTTTTCAGCAGACCCTACTTAAGAAGCAACCATTTTGCGAATTTCCGAATAGAAAACCGTCTGGCGATCGCCATTGGCTGACTGGATAATACTGGTACGCAATCTCAGATTAGGACTAGCAAACCAGATTCTTTCCTCGATACGATGGTGATTATCCTCGATGGTTAAAGTCAAAGCTTGATCGCTGCTGAGATGATATTCTCCCAGCGCTGCCGATTTACCGTCCGATTTGATTAATTTTCCTTGCCAAGAATTCCCTGAGGGTAGCCAAACTAAATAGCTAGAACCGATTTTTTTCGGTTGTCCATAGTCCACGGAATTATCCCAAGTCGCTTTCCATCCCCCTAGATTGGCCTGGGACTGACAGTTATTTTCTAAACATAATTGCACCACATCGGCAGCATCGGCAGCCAGCAAATCGATGGTGATTTCTGCTTTATTATTGGCAACTTTTTGGGCGGCTAATTGATAACTGGTACGCTGAGAAAACCATTTACCCGCACAGAGATTAATAAATTCTTGAATGTCCATGAATGGCTTTAGGCAAAAATTGTTCGCTTTGGAAGAATAGATTATTTATTCTATCCTATCCCTAGACGTGGGCCAATTTTTGCAAGGATAAACGGGCCGCTTCGCGCACTTGCGGATGTTCGTCTTTGACCAAAAATTTTAAGGCTGCGATCGTTTTTTCCGCCGGAAGATGGCCTAAAGCTTCCGCTAATCGCTGCCGGATTAACCAGTCATCGGAGTTAACAAAAGTTAAAAGCTTCTCGACGGTTTCCACTGCTTTGATTTCCCCAAGGGCAGCAATAGCGGCCTGTTGAATAACCGCTTCGTTACTATCGAGAGCCGATAATAACACCTGTTTAGCCCGAATATCGCCCAAATTGCCCAAAGCGACGGCGGCACTAAAGCGGACTAACCATTGCGTGTCTTCGTAAAAAGCCCGTTGTAGGGGTTCAAAAGCGCGAATATCTTCTAAATAACCTAAAGCCCCCGCAGCATCGGCGCGAATGCCATAATCGGCATCATTGGCTAACAAATCCACTAGGATAGGAAAGCATTCCTCGGTTTGTTTGACTCCCAAAGCAAAGACAGCCATCGATCGCACTGGCAGCATTTCATCATAAAGGACTTTTTTGATCAAGGGTACAGCTTCCTCCGGGGTCACTTCTCGCAGGGATGCCAAGGCCAGCAGACGATCTTTAGAATTGCTACTTTCTAACTGGAGGGCAATGGCTTGTGTATCAGGCTTACTCATTTTTGTCAACCACTTGTAATATTTCTTTAATTCTAACGCAATTCTTGGCAATTCAGAAACGAGAGCGGGGAAAGGATTTCTTGAGGATTTCTTAAGGATTGAGGCGAGAGTTGACTTCCTCCGGGAAACTATAATTTAAGTATGGTAATACGATAAATGCTAGGCTTTCTGATAGATTCAGGAAAAAAATATAAAGCCCCACTCCCCTTCAGGTCAGCGAGGTTGAGATTAAAAAAAACAGATAGCCTAGGGCTAATTAGCTTGTCTAGCGGCAACTGCCACACCTAGACAAGCGGGGGGTGTTATGGTGGAAAATCGAGTTTTTAATACTGGTTCTTTGACTCTAGACACGGAAAAAGAGCATATCTTTGTGTCCGTGACTCCAGACTATCAAAAAGGCCCCGGCATTCAACGGGATGGTATAACTCCTCCCAGAATGCAGGATCCTCATGCAGTGCCGGATATAATGTATAATCGACTTGGTCAAATTGCTATTCCTGGCCTAGACTCTACGACCAATGCTTACGAGCAGAGAGCGGGTACTTGGACACTTTATCAACATCTCAAAGAATTCTGCGATCAGCGAGGACAGGATTGGCTCATTATTGGCGCCCAAGGTTGTGGGGATCTAACGATGAATCCGTGGCATCTTGCCTATCTTGGCCCTAATTACTACATAAAATCCTTGCAAAATCAATTATGTGGGATGTTTCTCCCCGGAGGCTATCAAGAACCGATCAATCAGCGCATCTATCGGTGTTTGGTCAAATGGTGTGATGCTATGGCTACACACCTCGGCCATCGTTATGAATTTTTGGATTTAAGGTTTATGGCTGGAGGCGCAAATATAATACAGATTAACGATCCGCAAGTGGCTCGCAGATATAATCGTCATTTAGCAGGACTACCGGGATACGATGCTAATTTACAGAATATCGCCCCATTTTTAGAGTTTGCCCTAGGGGGAAAAACTATCATTCAACAAGGTGATGTGGTTCCCCTATTTACTGCTATCGATCGATTCCAAGATGTACGCCATATTTTTTGCCTGCCTTATCAAGTTCCATGTGCGGGGAATTTTATGGGGCAGGTTATTAATACAATTAACTTGGGGGAATATCAACTCTACGGCGATTTGAATGCCAGGCGTGCCGCTTTAAACGGACCGATTATCGTAGAAACTCAATTAATTTCTCCCGGTGGTTTTCTGAACATCAATCTGGCTAATCCTGCTGTCGCGAGGGAATTAGATGAACAGCAGTTTAAACGGGTTGATTTTTCTCCGCGTCGGGCGGGAGAATATTTTCCTTACCCCGGAGGAGATACGGTAGAGATTTACTTTCCCAAGAGCATCTATCCTTTCGGAATTTTGGGAATGTCCGGTCAAAAAATTATCTGTTTTGCTTCCTCGGGATTATCGGCAAGGATCGGCAATACCCTAGAAGGGATTACCTTAATTATGAGCGATGGATTCGGTGCGGAAGAAGCGATGGTTTTAGACGAAGGATGTGACGTTTTTCAAATGATCAATCCCATGAGTGATGATCATGCTTTCACTTATACCAACGATGAATTATTGGATAGAGTCTTAGCTTTTACCCACGATCAAATGCTTTCAGATACGGCTGCAAGCACTAGAAATCCGGTGAATGGTCCCGCATTAGGTGGAGACATGAGACAATGGCCTCTCAATCAAAATTTATTGAACCAAGTGGAAATTGATTATGGCATTAGAGCAGCTGGTCTAGATTATACAGATATCTTTCCGGTCAGGTTAAGTCGCTCGCAAATCAGAAGTATTTTGATTGTTGCTGTCCCAAAAAATCCTCAATAGGGAGATTCAACCCGGTGCGTCTCCATTTTGTAGAAATACCTAGGGTTTGAACGAACCAATTGGCGATAGCAATCTCGGCAATGTTCCGCTTGCCTTATTCGCTAAAAAGCATACAGGATAAAGGTTACAGCAATTTTAAAACCCTTCCCTTAAAAAATTAAGCGAACAATGAGTTATTACCCTTTGCCGTCCTCAGCAATACTGATGATCCCGAACAGGTGTTAAGTCAGGTGTCCCGTTCTTTAGAAACTATTTCCCAAAAACAGGTGCAAAGCAATCTCGCTGCCGCTACCAGTATTCTCGCCGGGTTAGTATTAAATCGAGAGACGATTAAAAAAATTCTTCGGAGTGACATTATGAGAGAATCCGTCATCTATCAAGATATTTTAGAGGAAGGCAGAGAGGAAGGCAAAGAGGAAGGCAAAGAGGAAAAAGCTCGACAAATTGCCCTAAAAATGCTATCTGCTGGGTTTCCTATCCCAGAAATCGCCCAATTTACTGATTTATCCCCCGACGCAATCGAGCAATTACAATCGAGAGACGATTAAAAAAATCCTTCGGAGTGACATTATGAGAGAATCCGTCATCTATCAAGATATTTTAGAGGAAGGCGAGGAAAAAGGACTAAAAAAAGGCTTGCAAGCGGGTAAAGAAGAAAAAGCTCGACAAATTGCCCTAAAAATGCTATCTGCCGGCTTTCCTATCCCAGAAATCGCCCAATTTACCGATTTATCCCCCGACGCGATCGAGGAATTACAAAGGCAGAACGCTCGCGATGTTTGATAATATTTGTAAATTTATTGCCGAAAACTTCTCCGATGATCTAGCCACTTGGTTATTGGGTTCTCCCCTCCCCTTAACCGTCCTCGACCCGACAGAATTACAATTAGACCCCATTCGTGCCGATTCTCTGATTTTTTTGCAGTCAGAGCAACTAATTCTCCATACCGAATTTCAAACCGACCCCGACTCCAAGATTCCTTTCCGAATGCTCG
>NZ_JAPZQM010000555.1:0-10954 GCF_027530565.1 Microcystis sp. LE19-10.1B
TCCTTATCTGGCAAGAGACTTAATTGATTAGTTCGCTCTAGATAAAAAACAATTGACAAAAATCGCTAAATGCCTTTCTCTATAAGGGTTCCATCCCTTATAACCCCCGTCCATTGCATAACACAAACCGAAGAGCCATAATTTCAGCTATCACCACTACAATAAAATCACTACCATCAGGATTTACTCTCGGAAAATTTCAATTGCCTGACTACAGTTCTAAAGCTTCGTAGATGTATAATTTGTTCAAAAAACCGACGGTGCTGAAGTGATAACTAGGTAAAGGGGGAGGGAACCATAATTCCGTTTGATAAACGCTGAAAATGACAAAATTCTTTCTAGTGGTGTGAGTGGCGATCGCTTCTTGTAAAAAAGGATGACCCGTATCCACCAACATTTTACAGTAACCCCGTAAGAGAGCTTGCACCTCGAGGGAAGCTTGCGCCCGAGCGCAGACATTATCCTTAAGATAGCTAGTTAACCTCTGGGAAGCGTATTGTTCGTAATCTTGACGATTGGGGTTAGTTGTCAGCAATATCCCCGCAATTCCCCCTAAAACCACTCCTAACACTATTCCCCCTAACCGCGCCAATTTCATAAGCTCTCAAATCATCACTCACTTACCCTAACCATAGCCTGAATTAGGATAAAAAACCTCTTGTCAACCATTCGTCTTGTGCTATACTCGAAAAGGTGTACGGCGAGCGTAGCCAAGTGGTTAAGGCAGTGGATTGTGGTTCCACCACTCGGGGGTTCAAGTCCCCTCGTTCGCCCTCTTTTCAAGGCTCGTTGATAATTAGGCTTTGAGGGGGTTGATTGGCACTTACCCACTCAAATCCCCAATCAATTCGTTAACCTCAAAATAGTCTTTATGTACTGATAAATTTCGGTGAGAACGGTCAATGTGTTGGCTAGACTGTATTTGAGACAATTGAGCAAATTCTCGCTTCCAGAAAGGAGCGAACGGTGAGTAATTAGGGTTGGCTGAATAAATCTGAAAACCTTGTTGGGTAACACTTTTAGATCTTTTGTCAATCAAAAAGTACCGGATCTGGGAGTGATCGGGGCAAAATCCCTGGACTTTTTCCCTGAAAATTAGGTAATTGAACCCCTGAAAATGGGTAAAACCCCACACCCCACACCCCACACCCCGCACCCTGTCCCCACGAAAAACTTTTTGCCGCAAACCCTACTTACCGGTTAAGACGGCACTGGCGAAGCGGAGTAGCGATAACGTGATAGTTTAGATCCGATCGGTAATGTGATATTGGGACAATAATGACCAAAGTAAATCCGAAGTTAATTATTCATGGGGGAGCGAGTTCCCTAGAGGACAAAGGTGGTTTAGAATCAGTCCGCGATTCTCTCCGGGGGATTGTTAAGAATATTTACAACCTCCTTGACAATGGTGCTAGTGCTGTGGAGGCGGTGACAAAAGGATGTATGTTACTGGAGGATGAACCGCGATTTAATGCCGGGACCGGTTCGGTGGTGCAATCGGACGGTCAGGTGCGAATGAGTGCAGCCTTGATGGATGGTCGTCACCAGCGTTTAAGCGGTGTCATTAACGTCTCGCGGGTACAGAATCCCATTAGCCTGGCTCAATTTCTCCAAAGTCAAGAGGATCGCATTCTCTCGGAAATTGGAGCTGCAGATCTGGCCCGAGAATTACAAATTCCCCTCTATGATCCCCTCACCGATTATCGGATTCAAGAATGGATGGAGGAAAGAAAGACGAATTTTAATCGCAAAATGGCCCGTTTATTCGCCGATTCGTCAGCACAACGGGGAACTATCGGGGTAGTGGCCCTTGATCAACAAGGAGACATCGCCGCCGGAACTTCTACCGGAGGGAAGGGATTAGAAAGAATCGGTCGCGTTAGTGACAGTGCCATGCCGGCCGGCAATTATGCGAATCCATGGGCAGGAGTAAGTTGTACGGGGGTCGGGGAAGATATTATCGATGAATGTTTAGCCGCTAAGGTGGTTATTCGCGTCACCGATGGTTTTTCCCTCGCCGCTGCCGTGGAGAAATCCATGCGCGAATCCCAAACTAATGGTCGGGATCTGGGCATGATTTCCCTTGATCGTCAGGGGAATATTGTTTGGGGGAAAACGGCGGAAATTCTCTTGGCTGCCTATCACGACGGTCAGGCGATCGGTGATACCCTAGAATGGCACGGTGAAAATGTCGGTTTAATCGGTCATGTCGCCGTCGGATAGTGGAACAAACTGCGATCGAGCCTAGTCTTTTCGGTTAATCTGTACAAGATACTTCTTCTCGAAAATCTCCGTGTGGCAATACATTATTCCTATTTTTGACCCCGATGTGAAAAACTGGTCAGCCGAAGCGCGATTATTGCGCTGGATGACTTTTTTGTGGCTGTTAGTCGGGTTAGTGGTGCTTTTTTCCGCTTCCTACGCTCTGGCTGACAGTCGCTTTGATAACGGACTATACTATTTTATCCGCCAATTAATCTGGCTTTGGATTGGCTTAATTGGCTTTAATTTCCTGGTGCGATTGCCGATCGAGAAACTCCTCAAAATCGCACCCTGGATGATTTTATTAGTTTTAGGATTAATTTTGATCACTCTTATCCCCGGTTTGGGAACTAATATCAACGGTGCCACCCGTTGGATTAAAATCGGGCCGATTCTCTTGCAACCGTCGGAATTTATGAAACCGTTTCTCGTCCTGCAAGGGGCGGCGGTTTTCGGTGGTTGGCCGCGTTTAAATGTCAATCAACGGTTAACTTGGATCGCTATTTTTGGGCTAATTCTAGCGGGCATCCTCTTACAACCTAACTTGAGTACCACTGCTCTGTGTGGTATAACTCTCTGGCTGATCGCTCTTGCCTCCGGTCTGCCTTTATCCTACATGACCAGCACCGCTTTACTGGGTGTAACTATGGCCGTGGTTAGTGTTACTTTCCGCGAATACCAGAGAAAACGGATTTTGTCTTTCTTAAACCCCTGGCAGGATCCCCGGGGTGATGGTTATCAATTAGTGCAGAGTTTACTGGCGATCGGTTCTGGCGGAACCACCGGCAGCGGTTACGGTTTATCCCTACAAAAATTATCTTATCTACCCTTCCCGGATACGGATTTTATTTTCGCTGTCTTTGGCGAGGAATTTGGTTTTATTGGCGGTATTTTACTGTTAATCATGCTATTTCTCTACGCTACTCTCGCCCTCATCGTGGCGGTTAAATGTCGTCATCGCATCAAAAAATTAGTGGCGATCGGGGCGATGGTAATTTTAATCGGTCAATCCCTGTTAAATATCGGTGTGGCTACTGGTTCTTTACCCACTACCGGCTTACCTTTCCCTCTCTTTAGTTATGGCGGCAGTTCCAGTTTAGCCAGTCTCTTTTTAGCCGCCCTCTTAATCCGCGTGGCTAGGGAAGAAAATGACCCCGATCCGGTTTCCACCATTAAAAAAAGTCCTCAGAAAATTGTCTCGGTTTTCAGTCATCAGTGATGGATTGGGAATTATGAATTATGAAGTGGGGAAGTGGGGAAGCTGTCTCATCACCCTATCACCCCAAAACCCCCCGCAACGCGCAAGCAGTGACCCCCCTATCTCCTGATTCCTGACTCCTCACCCAATGTTCGACAAAGATAAGTAAAAATTATTGATTGACTCCAAAAACTTGAGAATATTTAAATTAACATTCCGCAATATTTACAAATTCTTAAGAATTAATTGAGAAAGATTTTTATTTAACAACGATGTTACAATGGTGACAGCGATTTGATAGAATTTCATAATCGGTTATTCTGTGCTTTTTTGGGTAGCAATGGTTGAAACCCTTGCCACACCTACAGGGTGATCCTAATTAAGACGGGTAAATCAGTCAATTTCACGGGCAACGATGATCTTTTTTTTGTGTAGTTTTATTGCAAAAAAAAAGTTTTTTTGACAAAAAGCACAAAGTATGATATTAGCCCAATGGACTTCTGGCTGCGAGTAATTATTGCAGAGAAGGGAAAGGGGAAAGGGGAGAAGGGAGAGGGGAGAAGGGAGAATAAATAGGGTTTGCGGCAAAAAGTTTTTCCTGGGGGCAGGGTGTGGGGTGTCGGGTTTGACCCATTTTCAGGTGGTCAATTACCTAGGGTTTGCGGCAAAAAGTTTTTCCTGGGGGCAGGGTGTGGGGTGTGGGGTGTGGGGTGTGGGGTGTGGGGTTTTACCAGTTTTGAGGTGACCAATTACCTAATTTTCAGGGAAAAAGTACCTGAATTTTCCCCCTGATCACTCCCATGCCGGGTACTTTTTGATTGACAAAAAGTCTAAAAGTCTTACCCAACAAGGTTTTTAGATTTATTCAGCAAACCCTACCTAATTTTCAGGGAAAAAGTACCTGAATTTTCCCCCCGCTCACTCCCAGGGCCAGTACTTTTTGATTGACAAAAAGTCTAAAAGTCTTATCCAACAAGGTTTTGATACTAAATCCGTTGAGTATAAGCTACTGATGAGGACAGGCACTCATGCAAAAGGGGGAATAAATAATCAGTCTTTAATAACCGGATTTAGTATTAGATTTATTCAGCAAGCTCTAATTAAAGATTTTCTTAAGATTTCTGGCCATAGCCGCTCCCCGCTCCCATGCAGTCTCAACCAGAGTTTTAGGCTTAACCGAGCCGTATTACCCCGCACCCCAGGGGAACTGTAGCCAATTTTGTCGGCAAGGTGCGAACTAACCCCCGTTCCCCGTTCCCCGGCCAAACCCTAGAAATCATCGGGAATAATCCATTGGGTCGGTTGCGTCAGTTTTTTTAGTCTAGCGGCTTCTGCCATTTCTAGCATCTTTTCCAAAGAAGTTTCGGCAATGAATTTGGCTGCTTCAGCGGCATGAGCTTGATTGGGGCATTTATCGCCTAAAATACAACCATTTAGGCAATCTACAGCACAATTTACCTGTTTTTCCATAAAAATTCTCTTTTTCTGACTAGATTTGGCCTTTATATTTTAACCCAACTTTTTTTAAGTACCTAAGCAAAATTAATTAGGGCTGGCTGAATAATGGTAAAACCCTTTTAAAATAAGGCTTTTGACCTGTTAAAATCCGATGTTAGTGCAAGAATATAGGATTGGGACATTCAAAAACTTTGCATTATTCTTCTTGTAGTACATAGACTGGTATAAAAAAAAGAAGGGCAACAAAGCCTGAAACGACCGGCCACTGACTCCTAACCCCACCAACAAACTTTTTCAGCAAACCCTAATTACCATCGAAAATGAGGTAATTGACCACCTGAAAATCGGTAAAACCCGACACCCCACACCCCACACCCCACACCCTACCCCTAGGAAAAACTTTTTGCCGCAAACCCTAGGTAAGTAATTATGCCAGTTAAGAAAGCGGCACGCTTAACCTTTCCCTAACCCATAAATTGTTATATATTTCAATTGTGTGAGGAGTGAGAAGAAAGCAAAGTCCTTGGGGTCGAAACACGGCAAGACTCCCGAGGGCTTTTCCATGTCTAGGGAACAATTGTCAGTCATGAACCAGCCTCAAGAGCGAGAACCTTTTGCCAGTTTAGTTTTATATCATCTCTTTAAATGGTCGATCGTTAGCCCAACCCTACACGGCTATTTTCGCGGTCGCGTTTACGGAGTGGAAAATGTCCCCCGGCGTCATCCTCTGATTATCGTCTGCAATCACGCCAGTTACTTCGATCCACCTCTATTATCCTGTGCTGTGCGTCGTCCCGTAGCTTATATGGCTAAAGAAGAATTATTCACCATCCCGATTTTAAAACAGGCGATCGCTCTTTACGGGGCCTATCCCGTCAAACGCAGCAGTGGTGATCGCGGGGCAATTCGGGCGGCGATGGCAGCCTTAGCAGCGGGCTGGGCAGTAGGAGTGTTTCTGGAGGGAACCCGCACCGAGGACGGATTGATCCATCAACCAAAACTAGGCGCGGCGATGATTGCCGCTAAAGCGGGAGTTCCCCTGTTACCCGTCAGTTTGTGGGGGACAGAAAAGATTTTTCAAAAAGGTTCTTCTTTTCCCCATAGTATCCCCTTAACTATTCGCATCGGCGAAGTGCTGCCGCCACCGATTTCTAGCAAAAGAGAAGCTTTACAGACAGTTACCGAGCGCTGTGCCGAAATTATTAACGGATTACACGCCCTCGGACGCTAACTAGGGTTTGCGGCAAAAAGCTCTTCCTGGGGGCAGGGTGTGGGGTGTAGGGTGTGGGGTGTGGGGTATAGGGGGAGTGGGAATTATGAATTATGAATTATGAATTGGGGAGGTGGGGAAGTGGGGAAATTGAACTAAAACCCCAAAACCCCAAAACCCCAACCTCCAAAACCTGTCTCCTATCTCCTGAATACTGACTCCTGCCGACCGCCTGATCTCAACAAGCAATTTAAATGACCAACAGCTTATCCAACAAGGTTTTTAGATTTATTAAGCAAACCCTAAATACCCGGGCAGCTGATGGGATTTCTTTCCCCGACACTTTGAAGTGGGGAATCTAGGCTAAAATTGGCATAACTCGACCATCGCCTCGACCATGTTCTTTTTTGTCCTCGGCTTCAATCTAGGCTTAACTTTATTTAATTGCTTTCTAGTCTGGAAATTGTGGCAATTGCGGCGGATTTTAGGGCGAGTGACCAAAATTTTAAACCGGGTGGAACGACGTTTACACCACATTTTTTACCCCGCCCCCGAATATATTGTCATCGCCGGGGCGAAAACCTATTATCTCCGACAAAACTATCAACGTCTCTGCGGACAGATACAGATACTGCAATCCCTATTCTTGACCTTCTCCCTGATTATCCGTTACTGGCAGCGTCAACCCCGTCAACGCCGTCGCCTGTGGTCGCTACAATTGAGCAAAATCTCTAGCAATCAAGCAGCTGACAGCGATCGCCAGCCAAAGTAATACACAAGTACGAGTTAAATTCAAAGCCTGTTCGACGGTTTTGACGGTAATCGGGTTGAGGTTATCGCCCAATAAAGGTTTTTCCACAATCTGGCCTCGATATTGATTTTTACCCCCCAATTGCACCCCCAAAATCGCCCCATAGACGCATTCACTCCAACCAGAATTAGGACTAGGATCCCGACGGGCATCGCGCCAACAAATGCTTAAAACCCGCCCCGGCCGGCCCGAAATTAGGGCGAGAGTTAAGACCGTCAAACGACAGGGTAGCCATGTCAAAACATCCTCGCTTTTGGCACTAAACCAACCAATATGGGTGTAGGGTGGCCGACGATAGCCAATCATCGAATCGAGGGTACTAGCGGCTTTATAAGCGCAAGCGAGGGGAACTGGCCCCACACCCAGAAAAGCACCGAGAAGGGCATAAAAAAGCGGCGCGGTAACTCCATCCACACCATTTTCACTGACGGTTTCTAATAGGGCGCGGAGGATTTCTTCCCGGCCGAGATTATCTGTGTCGCGACCAACGTATAAACTTAGTTGGCAACGAGCTAAGGTGATATTTTCAGCTTGTAAAGGTGCGATGACTGTTTCGGCAGCCCTGCGTAAACTTCTACCGGCTAAACAACTAGCCAAGAGAATCATTTGTACTAGGCAACTCAGCAGCAAATTGACCTGACCTAACCATTGGATTCCTAGCCAAGTTAAGACCCCGGCCAAGATAATTAAACCTAGTCCCAGAATTATGCCCGCTAAACGTTGGCGAATTTTTTCCCGCGTCCAATTAAGGATAACTTTTGTGGCAACAGCAATAATCGCCCCCATCACCTGCACTGGATGAATCCATCCCCAAGGATCGCCCACCAGATAATCTAAAACCGCCCCTAATACTAAAATGATCGCCGTTGCCGTTTCCTTCACAATTACTCCCTTTTACCATCGATATCCCGAATTTTCTCAATATTGTCTTCCCAGTTAGCCCCATCAAAGAACTGGATCTGAAAATCGCCTAAGACATTGCCCTCCAAACAGCGCAGGTTTATATCTATAGCGTCAGGATGGGAGCGGGGACGATAGAAAGGATGAATACCACAAACACGACAAAAATAATGTTGGGCTGTGTGGGTATTAAATGTATAGGTACTTAAAAAATCTTCACCGCTTAGGAGGGTAAATTGTGCTGAAGGAACAATCAGATGCAGAAAGCCTTTTTTCTGACAAATCGAACAATTACAGTCTAGAGCTTGATCATGCTCGATCGCCACTTGAAAACGGATCGCTCCACAGTGACAACCCCCCCCATAAATCTTTGCTTGTGTTGTTGCTGTCATAACTTCTAAACTACTAAACAATAAAGCTGGTTTCCTCTCCCCTAGCGGCGATCCAGCTACGGGCATCGTAGTATAAATCGGCTAAGGTAATCTTCCCTAGGGCCTCTTTTAATTTCTCGTGTAGGTGTTTCCAGATAGTAAATGTCACCCAATCTTCTGCCTGTTCGTCCCTGGGATGATAGCCTGATAATGGCTCGATCGTCTCTCCCACTGCCTCCAAAATTTGCCCCAACGAGATCCGATTTGCCGGCCTAGCCAATTGATAACCCCCTTGCGATCCCCGAAAGGAACGAACTAACCCCGCTCGTCGCATTTCTATCAGCAATTTCTCTAGATAAGCAGCCGGGATATCTTGACGCAGGGCGATCGATTTTACCGATACGGGAGTTCCCCTCGGTTGTAAACTAAGATCCAGCAAGGCTTTAACACTATAGTGACCCCTAGTTGTTAGCTTCATTATCCCTCATTTTTACCTCTTGATCTCTATCCTACCCCGGCTCTCATTGATGAGAGAAAGGCTAACCTCCCTTACCCCGGCATCTCGATCAACATTGATAAATTCTCTTAAGATTTCGATCGAGAGATAGAGTCTAATCCATTACAATCAATTTCCCCAAGCAAGTGATAATTTTTAGTTTATACCGTGTAAGATAAGTGTAGAGATCAATCGTAACCCGATTGTTTCTGGTCAGGGGGAGCAATTCTCCTCGACTAGCCTTGATGACCCTAACCGTTACTTATCTACTGCGAACTTAAATGAACACAACTACCAATCCAGAACCCCTGACTGGCCTCGAACTAATTGAGAAAGTTAAACAGCTAGGCAACCTCAGCAAAGAGGAAAAAGCCCGGGAATGCGGCTACTATACCATGACAAAAAATGGTATTGAACGCGTTAATATGATGAAATTTCTCAATGCTCTAATCGATGCCGAGGGAATTGACTTAGATAGCAGTGCCAATGGTCACGGACGAGGTGGGCGCTCGGCCAGCTACCGGATCAGTGTCCAATCAAATAATAATCTTCTGATCGGTTCGGCCTACACCAAAAAAATGGGACTCAAACCGGGAGATGAATTTGAAATTACTTTGGGGAGAAAACATATTCATCTCAAGCAAGTTGGCGCCAGCGACGACGACGAATAGCCATAATTAAGGAGAGAGCCTTTTCACTCTCTCCTTGCTAAGTAGTCGTGCAAAATTAATTTCCTAGTCGAGACTCCGAGACAGGAGACTCCGAGACAGGAGACTCCGAGACGGGGGACTCCGAGACAGCTATCAGGGATCAGATTTGAATTTTTAGTTCACTGTTTACTGATCACAACAAAAAGCGTTTGGCTGACGGCTGACGGCTTGGATGTGTAATTAATTTTGCTTAGGTACTTATCAGATGAGATAAGCTCTTGTCTCTTGAAACTAGGTATTTTATCCTCAATCGGTCTTTAAGCATCTAGATAGGGTTGGCTGAATAAATCTAAAAACCTTGTTGGGTAAGACTTTTAGACTTTTTTGACATCCAAAAGTGCCGGGCATGGGAGTGAGCAGGGGGAAAATTCCTGGACTTTTTCCCTGAAAATTGGGTAATTGACCACCTGAAGATCGGTAAAACCCTACACCCTACACCCTACACCCCACACCTTGCCCCCAGGAAAAACTTTTTCAGCAGACCCTAACTAGGAATTCTCCGCTTCTTTGGAGACAATCCAGAAAGCGTGGATAATGCCGGGGACATAACCAATTAAAGTTAAGATGATGTTGATAACAAAGGCTAAACTCAGTCCCGTGGTCAAAAATACGGCTAAGGGCGGCAAAAAAAACGCACAAACTAGGCGAAGAAACATTGTCAGTACCTCAAAAAGACTTTAGTGAATCTTAATTCTATATTAAGCTTGCTCTCCTTAAATTTGCCATAAAATGGCAGTGATCCCAGAAAAATTAAGGAGAAATTCATGATCGGCATTCTTTTAAATATTCTTGCCACTGCCCTGAGTTTATTTGCCAAGAACTCTATCAACAAGGAGAAAAAAAGCCAAAATATACCGAGTTTTCCAAAAGACTAACTCAGACTAAAAAAACAGAATAAAGAAAGTGGTTAACTGAGGTTTCTTCTATTCCTTTACAACAGTCTTTGAGAGATTTAGAGACAGCCTATTCTAACTTTTTTGCATTTTGTCAGGCAGAAAGGAAGGGAAAAAAAGTAAAACCTCCCAAGTTTAAAAAACGTAAATCTCAACAATCGGCAAGATTTACTGACAATGGTTTTACCGTTAATCAACACCACGTTACTTTGGCAAAAATCGGTGATTTAAAAGTCGTTTGGAGCCGTCCATTACCCTCTAAACCTTCTAGCGTCACCGTGATTAAAGACGCAGCGGATCGATACTTTCTCAGTTTCGTTGTCGAGATTCGTCCTGAAACTTTGCCAGATAACAAGCAAACCGTAGGGATCGATCTAGGGATTGCTACCTTTGCGACTCTTTCAACAGGGGAAAAGTTCAACGCACCAAAACCGTTAAAGAAACGACTAAAACGGCTTAAAAAGGCACAACGAAACCTTTCTAGAAAACAGAAAGGAAGTAACCGACGGGAAAAAGCCAGAAAACAAGTGGCTAAAATCCACGCAAAGATTAAAGACACTCGCACTGATTTCTTACATAGGGTCTGCTGAAAAAGTTTTTCCTGGGGGTAGGAGTCAGTAGCCGGTCGTCAGGAGCCGGTCGTTT
>NZ_JAPZQM010000266.1:0-6631 GCF_027530565.1 Microcystis sp. LE19-10.1B
AGTCAGGAGTCATGAGATTATACTTCTCACGACTCCCCCCCTCCCCCCGCACCCAGCCCCCACCCACCACCCCACACCCCACACCCCACACCCCACACCCCACACCCCACTTCCCTCAATTGACTGATCACTGAATTGGTCCGTCGATACTGCCGGTAAAAAATTGCTTGAGTACGGGGATTTCGGAGTGATAAGCCTCTTGAGTCGGTCCAACCCATTGAAATTGACCTTTATAGAGAAAAACGATGCGATCGGTGGTATTTTCGATGGTGCTATGGACGTGGGTGACAATGAGATGGGCCCCACAGGCTTTTTTTACCTTGAGAAGTTCCATAATTACCGTCTGGATGCGGGTAGAAGCAACCGGATCGAGTCCGGCAGTGGGTTCATCGTAAAGGAGAATGTTCGGTCGATCGGCGGCGATCGAGGGATCGCTGATAATTGCTCTGGCTAAACTGACGCGTTTTCGCATCCCTCCGGATATTTCAGAGGGATAGAGGTCGTAGGAACCGGACATTCCCACTAAATCCAGTTTTTCTTCCACTAAATCGCGGATTTCGGCTCGTTTTAGCTTTGAGTTGCGATAGAGAGCAAAACCGACATTTTCCCCGACGGTGAGGGAGTCAAAAAGGGCCGATTGTTGGAAAACTAGACCAACACCGAGGGGATCTTCCCCCTGTTCTACGGTTCTCTGCCGTTTTGTGCCGTAGATGTACACTTCTCCTCGATCGGGGGCAAGTAATCCGGCGACTAAGCGCAAAATCGTCGATTTTCCCGTCCCGGATGGACCGATCACGCCGATCGCTTCCCCTTCGTACACTTTCAGATCGACGTTATTTAAGATTACTTTCTTGCCGAAAGCTTTGGTTACTCCCCTTAATTCGACGATCGGTTCGCGCATCACCATCTAGAATATCTTTACAAAAATCCCCTTTTATTGTAGGGCAACGACCCGATCTTTCTTTTTTTTCTTTTCTGGTTTTATGGTTCGCGATTCTATCTGCATTTCGGGAATCTCTCGCAATTCTTCAGCATCTAACCGATATTGTTCGCAGACAAGACTCAGACGAATACCAGAACAGCTAACGGGATTAACTGAATGGGTGAGATCTCCTTGAAAGAGGATCAGGGTGTTAGCACAAGGACGAATCTGGGCCACGGAACGATTGCCTGTTGCTAGTACCAGTTCCCCCCCTTGAATATCTTTAGGAACCTGCACATAAAGGACGCTAACTAGGAGCGGAGGATCGATAGTTTTACAATAGGAGCGCAGGGAGCGATCGATATGGGGATCGACTCGTGAACCGGTTTGTAGGAGTAAGGGGTTAAGATAAAAAGCGTTGCAGTCAGCTTGTAAACTGCGATCAAGATAGGGTTTAAAATAGGGAAACATTCGTTCGACTTCGCTGATTTGTGTGCGTCGAAAAGCGATAGAAAAGCCTTTGGTTTTAACGAAATCTCGATTTAAATTGTTAACTGTGAAGTGGGGACAAGCGAGAATCTGTCCTTGTAGTTCGCTCAGATAACTGGGAGTAAAAGCGTCGGGATATTGGGAATAGTAAGGCACGGATAGAATCGCAACGGTATGGCAATCTTTAGGATAGCTTGTTTTTAGGGGAGATGGGGATAATTTCGATAGCAGCTATTCAATTATCTTTTTTTTCTCAAAGTCCGATAATTTGCTCAAGGAAATTTTTAATAAGCTTGATGCTCTCTAATTCTAGGATTTTCTCATCTAGCCAGCGATTATCTTGTAGGGAAACTTGTAGGGCTTTACCCGGTCTTAATATACTACTAATACTGGATATAATTGCTTTCTTTTCACCTGCTGGTTTTTTAAAATCTTCGAGATCATTTTTAGTTAACTGATTCCTGTCAATACTTTCTATGTAGGTTTGAGAAAGATTGAGTAAATCAGGATAATTTATCTTAGCACATTCGAGGAGAATATCTTCTAAAGTTCCTTGCTCACGATTGTTAGGAGCGATGAAAATACCACAGCGAGGCGAATGATTGTTAACTTGACCAATTTGAGAAGGTGGTAGCAAATTTGGTAAGTCAATATCCGATAACTTAGTAATTAGTTTATTGAACCTTTCTTGAGGTGTTTCCCTGTAATCAGCATCGGCAAAAATCCCCACACTAAAAAGCTGTGAAGGTTGAATAAACTTGAGACTTTCTTCGATGGTTTGCGCTATGCGTGTATCGCCAATAGCACTATGTAAAGCGATTGATAATTGCTCATTTTGAACAAAAGATGGTACTGGTACTCGTTTGGTTAAATCATCATCTACTGGATAACCTTTCGGGATAAGTTTTTCCCAAAATTGATCCAATGAAGATAAATGAATAACTCGCTTTAAGCCATAAAATTTAAGGGTTCTTCGGTTTTTGTTATGCAATGGACGGGGGTTATAAGGGATGGAACCCTTATATAGAAAGGCATTTGGCGATTTTTGTCAATTATTTTTGATCTAGAACAAACTAATCAATAGAACTCTTGCCAGATAAGGATTTAGTCGATTTATGCCCCCCTATCGAACCATACCAAGTAACAAAGAACCAATTTAAGTAAACCAATTAAGAATTCGACATCCTGGGGACCTTCGACAACAATATAGCAGTATCTCACCATCTCTACCTCACATCTAACCCGCGTTCCCAACGCAATCTATGCAATAAATCGCCCGAAAATCTTTGAGGTTTTTCCCTTGGAGAATTTAACCGAAAAGCTACCACGTCTTCTATGGCCTTTTCTGACTGTAGCATGGCATCAACTGCTTCTAAACTATGGGTAGTTACAAAAAGTTGAATTCTTCTTTGATTACAGGTGTTAATTAACCAAGAAAATACACGACTTAAGGCAGAAATATGAATAGATGTCTCGATTTCATCAATTAGAAGTACCCCATCGGTAATTGTCAACAAACTCAGCACCATAACTAAGGTTCTTTTAAATCCGTCACCAAACACATAGAGAGGAGCAAAACCAAGCTGTTTATGTTCTATATAAAGAGTTGGTCTATTGTTGGGTGAAAGTATTTGTATGTCGGTGATTTCCTCGTCAAATAACCGAATTAAATCTAGGATGTCATCTTTGTTATTTTCTTCCTTTAGGATGATTTTGGATAGTCTATCTAGAATTGGTTCCGAGGACAAATAAGCAGGAAATATGGTGGCATTTTCCACCAGTATTTTTTGTCGTTTCCTTTGAATAAAGCGCTCTTTTTCCCAAAACTGAAATACTTGTTCATTATCTATACTAAGGAAACTGCCTTGCTCTAAAATATGGGCGGTAACACTTAATTCTAACCCATTGATAACCAGATCGGTTTCCGAATCGGTGGAATCATCATTGAACTTTTCTGGGTTGCCTTTTTCGTTGCTCGCACCGTAAATATCGGTGAGATTAGCTGCTAGATTTTTAATCGGTGAATTTCCAGTACACTTGATCGAAATTTGTCCTTGATAGGATGGGTTACTAGCAAGATTATTCTGACGAAAGAAAACCCATTTAATTGCTTCCAAATCCGGTCGCATTAAAAATGTTCTGCCTAGATATAATCGACGTTGAGCCACTTCTAGCCACTGAAAGGGATCGAGGGGATTACAAACAATTGAAACAGCTTCGAGAATGCTAGTTTTGCCAGAATTATTATTACCGACAAAAATGTTCACCTGTCCTAGAGAAGACAGTTCTATTTGTTCAAAACCACGATAACCACTGATTTGTAAACTTTCAAAAAGCCGAGTCATTTTTACTGGCTCCTACAATATTGCCGATAACAACTGAAATAGCTAGGATCAAAGATAAAATTTGCAATTTTTACGATAAAACCCTTGTATTATAACTCATTTGAGGCTCTTTTTTTGACTAGCAATCATTTTCCTGCCAACCCGGTCGCGGTGACTACCCCCCGTTTACAATAGTTAAGAACCAACGGCAAGCAAGAATTAACGATGCGGATTTCGATCAACTGGTTACGAGAATTAGTCAAAATAGCCCAATCTCCCCAAGAATTAGCCGAATTATTGACAATTGCGGGAATAGAAGTGGAAGAGATCGAGGATCGCCGAGAATGGGCAAAGGGTGTGGTTATTGGTAAAATTATCGATCGCCAACCCCATCCCAATGCAGATAAACTAAGTGTCTGTCAGGTGGATATCGGTCAGGAAAACCCTAGTACAATTGTCTGTGGTGCGCCCAATGCTAGGGCTGATATTCTAGTTCCCGTGGCTACTTTGGGAACTTATTTACCTAAAATCAATTTAACGATTAAACCGGCTAAATTGCGGGGGGTAAAATCGGAAGGGATGATCTGTTCCCTCGCAGAATTAGGATTAACTAAAGATTCTGAAGGAATCCACATTTTTAGCCAGGAAAATCTCCCTTTAGGTACAGATGTTCGTCCCCTTTTAGGACTCGATGAGGTGATTTTAGATATTTCTCCCACCGCTAACCGCGCCGATGCTTTGAGTATGATCGGAGTCGCGCGAGAAGTAGCGGCTTTGACAGGAGGAGAATTAAGCCTACCAAAAGTGAAATTAGGAGAATTTTCCCCTAAAAAAGATTTATCTCTGGAAATATCAGAAAATAAAGCTTGTCCTGCTTATATTGGTACGGTGATCGAGGGGGTAAAAATTGGCCCATCTCC
The DNA here is from genome assembly GCF_027530565.1 of Microcystis sp. LE19-10.1B. Classification (NCBI taxonomy): domain Bacteria; kingdom Bacillati; phylum Cyanobacteriota; class Cyanophyceae; order Chroococcales; family Microcystaceae; genus Microcystis; species Microcystis sp. LE19-10.1B. The sequence continues at coordinate 4,656 of NZ_JAPZQM010000266.1, forward strand.
GCTATGGTTGCAACAGCGTTTACAGGCTGCCGGATTGCGATCGATCAATAATGTGGTCGATATTACTAATTATGTACTTTTGGAGTGGGGACAACCCTTACACGCTTTTGATCGCGATCGTTTACAAAGTTTTGCCGGAGGTAAATCCGTTACTATTGGGGTCCGTTTTGCCGAGGAAGGGGAAAAAATTATTAGCCTTGATGGCCAGGAAAGAAGCTTAAAAGAGCTTAATTTGTTAATTACTGCCAATAACAAGCCTGTAGCTTTAGCGGGGGTGATGGGAGGTCAAGAGACGGAAGTTAACGAGGAAACCGTTAATCTTGTGCTAGAGTCGGCTTTATTCGATCCGATCGCTATCCGTCGTTCCTCAAAAGCGCAGGGTTTACGCAGCGAATCTTCCGGACGCTATGAACGCGGTGTTAATCCCGCCGCTTTGGAATATGCTTGTCAAAGGGCGATCGATTTGATTCTAGAGTTAGCTGGGGGAACTGTCAGCAGTCAGGTTAAAGCTGATTATCGTGCCGAACGGTCCAGGGGTTCGATCGAATTGCGTTTAGAACGTTTACAGCAGCTACTGGGTCAAGTTACCCTAGATGATGGTGCGATCGGTGAAATTATCGCCGAAGATGTGGAACGGATTTTAGGCAATTTGGGCTGTGAATTGCAGTTAACCTCGAAAAATCCTGTTCTGTGGACTGTGACAGTCCCAGACTACCGTTATCGGGATTTAGAACGGGAAATTGACTTAATTGAAGAAGTGGCGCGACTGTACGGATATGATCGCTTTGTCGATACTTTGCCAGCAAAAACCGCAGCCGGAGGATTATCCTTTGAGGAAACTATACAGCGTCGGCTGCGGGAAGCTTTTCGCGCAGTGGGTTTGACGGAATTAGTCCAGTATTCCCTAGTTAAACCGGAATTAGCGGAAGTTGTCCTCGCTAATCCCCTTTTTGTCGAGTATTCTGCTTTGCGGACTAATCTCCTAGACGGTTTAATCGAAGCGTTTGAGTATAATCAGTCTCAGGGTAACGGTTCCTTAAATGGCTTCGAGATCGGGCGAGTTTTCCGCTTAGAATCGGATAATATCAACGAATACGATGCAATTGCTGGTATTTTTGGCGGTGATTTCTTCCCGGCCGGACGTTGGCTGCGATCGGGTAAAGAGGTGGCCATGACTTGGTACGAAGCAAAAGGGATTTTAGAAGCAGTATTCGATCGCCTTTCGCTGACGGTAAGCTACGAAAAAGATGCCGAAGATGCGCGTTTTCATCCCGGACGAACAGCCTCTTTATGGATTGGTAAACAACGACTAGGAATTTTTGGTCAACTACACCCGCAATTGCGTCAGCAAAAGGGATTAATTGAGGCAGTTTATGCCTTTGAAATCCAGTTCCCGATCCTGTTAGCAACTCTTAGCGATAGTGCCAAAATTACCCCGCGTTTACAGGTCTATTCTACCTATCCGGGGGCTGCGCGAGATATCGCCTTCTTTGTTTCCACAGATATACCCGTAGATAGATTGACAAAAACTATCAAAAATGCTGGGGGAACTCTTTTAGAAAAAGTCGAATTATTCGATCGCTATCAGGGGCAGAATGTGCCAGAAAATCATTGTAGTTTGGCCTTTAGTTTAGTCTATCGTGCCAGCGATCGAACTTTAACCGATGAAGATGTGGAACCCTTAATGACAAAAGTGCGAGAAGCTTTAGTTAAACAGTTCCAAGTTTCTTTAAGAAGTTAAATTCAGCGATCAATTATCAGTTATCAGACATCGACCTTATATTATCTCAAGAATAATCTCACACATCGCTATCAATATCGCCTCTAATGATTACCGGCTCTTCGGGAATTGTTATGCAAATAATTAACTTAAAATAAAATTCGATGAGAGCAACTACGCTCAAAAGTAGCTGAAATTCATACAGGAAAGGACTTAAGGCACAAATAGGTTAATACCAAAAGATAGACAATTGAGT
>NZ_JAPZQM010000312.1:0-14282 GCF_027530565.1 Microcystis sp. LE19-10.1B
TGTCTTTAAATTTAAAAGCAGATTTGGTAAATTCGGCACTTCCTCCTTGATGTTTTTTCTTAAAGTTAGGATACTTAGTACGACCAGCAAAGAAATTAGTGAAAGCTGTTTGTAGGTGTCTTAACCCTTGTGGTAAAGGTACACAGCTAACTTCGTTTAAAAAGTCTAATTCTTCTTGTTTTTTCCACTCGGTTAGCATTGAAGAAGTTTGAGCGTAGCCTACTCTTTCTTGCTTTTCGTACCAAGCTTGTGTTCGTTCGTGGAGAGCTTTGTTGTAAACTAATCTTACACAGCCCAACGTGCGCCGCAATAGCGACTCTTGTTCTGGTGTGGGGTAAAATCGAAACGAATAGGCTTTTTCCATATCCCGCATTCTAGCATATATCGTGTAAATGTGCTAATATTTGACGGTAAAGCCAACCTAGAACGGCGGGGTTTCAGACCCAAAATTTCCGATGAAAAAGTCAGAGATCCAAATTTTCCTAGCTCACGCTAATGAGGATAAACCAGCAGTTTTGGCACTGTATGACCGCCTCAAGCAAGCGGGATATAAACCTTGGTTGGATAAAAAAGACCTGATTCCGGGTCAAATTTGGCGAGATGAAATTCCGAAAGCGATTAAAGCTAGTCAGATTTTTCTCGCCTGTCTGTCAGGGAAATCGGCTAATAAGCAGGGATATATCCAACGGGAGTTGAGGATTGCACTTGATACCTTGGGACAGATGCTACCGGGGACAATTTTTTTTATTCCCATGAGGTTAGAAGAATGCGAAATTCCTGATCTGCGACTTGCAGAAGTTAGCTTGAATCTGCGAGATATTCACCAGCTTGATTATTGGGAAGAAGACGGATTTGAGCAACTAGAAAGAGCAATTGGCTATCAGTTCAAGCTTGAACCGGAAGAGCCAAAACAACTGTTATCAGTATTTAACTTTGAGGTGGTGGGAGTAAATGCGAAGGGTGAGCAAATTAGAAAAGAGTCGAAACAGTCCCAATATTTCAGGGAAGATCTGGGCAAAGGCATCACCTTAGAAATGGTCGCCATTCCGGGGGGAACTTTCCTGATGGGAACAGAAGATGAGGAAATCGAAAGACTGGTTAAAAAATTTAATTGGGAAGGATTTAGAAGGGAAAGACCACAACATGAAGTAACTGTCCCACCCTTCTTTATGGGTAAATACCCCATCACCCAGGCCCAGTGGAAAGCGATCGCCTCTCGCACGGATTTAAAAGTTAAACAAGACCTTGATTTCAAGCCAGCCTATTTTAAAGACCGTCCCGATAGCGATCGCCGTCCCGTGGAACAAGTCAACTGGTACGATGCGATCGAGTTCTGTGCGAGATTATCAAAACTAACGGTTCGGGAATACCGACTACCGAGTGAAGCGGAATGGGAATACGCTTGTCGTGCTGGAACCACCACCCCGTTTTACTTTGGGGAAACCATTACGGGGGAATTGGCTAACTACAATGCCAGTAATACCTACGCCGATGAACCGAACGGAGAATATCGAAACGAAACAACTCGCGTGGGACAATTTCCCCCAAACGCCTTTGGACTGTACGATATGCACGGCAATGTCCGGGAGTGGTGCGCCGATACTTGGCACGATAACTATGACGGTGCGCCGACGGATGGCAGTGTCTGGATAGAAAATGGTAATGATAATCGTTCTCCTCTGCGGGGCGGTTCCTGGGGCTACAATCCTACTTACTGCCGTTCCGCGATTCGCTACGACTACTACTTCCGCCGCGTCAACCGCATCAACAATTACGGTTTTCGGGTAGCCTGCGTTTTCGGGAGAACTCTCTAACCCTTTTTCCTTTTTCCCCTTTTACCCTCATTCCCTATTTTTTCTTTTTTCTTTTCTTTCCCGCCCTTAGGCGGGTCGATTTTGTAGGGGCGAACTCGACCCATTTGGTCGATTTTTGCTTAACAATTGTCAAGGATTGTTAAGATGCGCTTACCCTACACTTTTCCCCTAGTTCCCAAAACTAAACTCTAGGAATTTTTAGCCACTGCTCAAGAGGATGAAGTTAAAGCAGAAAAGAATTTAAGAGCATGGGTTGTCAGTCAACTAGCTGAAAATAATTAACTAGGGTTTGCTGAAAAAGTTTGTTGGTGGGGTTAGGAGTCAGGAGCCGGTCGTCAGGAGTCAGGAGAATTAAGAATGAGTAATAATTAATTAAATGGTTTATTTAGAGATTTTCTGCCAGTTAATCCGCCTTTTTGACGTTTTTGAATCCTCAAAAATCAATTATGCGAGAGGTTTATTGTTACCCATCAAAAAAACAGGGAATCTCAACCGTTAAGTTAACACCAGTGAAGCCTTGCGCCCAAAATCCGAGGCTGTCAACATCAGTTAACTTTTATCAACGTCCAGACTAGACTTTCATGGGTTGGGAGTATCATCGAAGTATAAATACTTAGTGATGCCGATTCTCTAGGTTAAAAAATAGCCCCAGTCAAGGAGCGGAGGCGACCATGAATGACCTCTATGGCCAAGGCTTTGCACCAGAAGACTATTCGCTTAACCCTTCAGATAGTCAAGCTTTGGAGTTAGTTTCCCCAGATTTTACCGAGGTGAATCTGCCGGAAACCGAAAGCGGTTGGCAGGAAATGCCGAATCAAGAGTATTGGAATTGGCAAAATGAGACGATGGAGGCCACTTTCAACTATCAACCTGATGAGTCTTGGCAAGATGTATCCCACTGCCATCAGGATTTTCATTATGAATCGCCAGAAGCTTTAATTAATGATATTACCCATCAAGAATTAGGGTTTACGGGGTTAGGAAATGTGCATTTGTTGGCAGATTTACAAACGGGGCCAACCTGTGGTTACGAAACCATTGAAAATATTGTCCAGTGTTTTCATCCCGACATTACGAATAATTTCTCAGACCAACTGCAAATAGACTATCCCGGTCGAGGAGGTGCTTTAAACCCTGAAGATTATCAAGAAATTTTGAGTTCTTATGATATACCCTCCCATTGGGCAAGTTTTGAACATCAGGAATTGGCTAATGCTTTAGATGAGAATCGTCCCGTGGTTTTTGTCGGAGATGCCCACGATTTAGACCCGATTTCCTATCCCGATTCTCAATCTTGGCACGCGATTACTTTAACCGATGTTAGCCGAAATCTCGATGGTGACGTTATTGGTTATCGGGGGATTGATTCTAATTTTCCCTATGAGGAAAAGTTTTGGTCTTGTTCGCAAATTGAACAAGCAAATGAGCAGTTGACCGGGGAGGTTTTAATTACCGATAAACCGGCAGAAGCTTGGCCGTTTAAAACTACTTAAAAAAGTTAGTTTTTGGAGAGTAAAAATATGTCTTTGAATTTACCAGCTTTACCCGAAAAAACGGGGTTTTGGCGTTCGATTTGGGATAAGGCAAAAAACAGCTTCAACTATTTGTTTAAACCCCAAGTTTATTCCAGCCAAATCTTGGCAGATACTCAGCGCATTAATACCGAGAGAAATATTGAAGCTCAACAGGAACGGGATAAAGCACAGCAGGAATTACAGCGGATGCAGATAGTTTCCCAGGCGCTGCAAGCAAAGGCTAATTTAGATTTGCAAATGGAGCAAGGAGAGTTAAACCGACAACTACAATTAGAATTAGCGAAGTTGAATCAGAATGCACAAGCAGAACAGGGAATTCTTAATCGAGAACTGCAACTCAAACTAACTCAATTAAGTCAAGAATTTCAAGCGCAACAGGGAAAACTCAACCGAGAACACGCTGAAAAACTAGAAATTTTGCGAGGACAATTGCAAAAATGGGCTTTAGATCAACAAAAAGAATTGCAACTCCATCTCAAACAATTAGATGCAGAATTGGCAAGAGAATTAAGAATTTTTGATCGCCAAACTTCCCTAGAGGTGATCAAAGAACAAAAGCGAGAAAAGAATTCGCCTTTGATTTTTGTCACAGAAGATTTAATTAATCTCAACCCCGATGAAATGCGCTTATTAGTGCTATTTTCACCGCCAAAAATCAGGCAAGATAATCCTTCTCAATTGTCTGGAGGTCGGGGGTTTCCCGATGCTGAACACGCTTTAGCTGATTACTTGAGAGAATTTTTCCAAAAATATACTAATCAAGGAAGAACCATCGAATTTTTACCCGGTGCTTGGACAAGTAAAGCTTTTCATAGTGAATCTGCTGCTAAAGCTATTTTTCGAGGACTGAAAACCGAACCGACTTTAATTCTTGAAGATTTAATCGAGGGCAATAATTTATTTATTAATATTGCTTTTTGGGGATTAAATTGGTCTAAGTATCGCTACCAAAAAGCTATCTCTTTATCGTGGCTAGAAACACTTTTTGATTTTGTTAAAGTTCGGACCATAGATTGGGCAGAAAAACGACAAGCTTATCAAGATTCAGGGAAAAATGCCGAGCAGTTCGATCAATTTTTTGGCAATAAGGTTGTGGAGGGATTGAGAAGAAATTTAAGTGTTCTGGAAGCAGAACAGGAATGTCTAAAATATGACTGCGATCCTAGTGAAATAGAACGTCCTTATTGGGTCAATGAAAAAGATTACCAAGCACTAATTCAATTTATTGCTATTTGCCACTGTCTATTTGCTGGAATGTTCATTGATGAATTTTTCTTACTGCACGTTCCCAATCGCTATCGAAAATCACCTTTTTTACCGCAATTGTTGCCTGATTTAATTAAAGATATTCCTGAAGAACAGCAGGCAGAATTAATAGAGATGGTGGTTGCTTCCTACGAAGCAATGTATCAAGCTCTAGAGGCAAGTGAGTCGGCATGGATAGCTGAACTAAAACTAGATTTAGCAGAAAGTTTAAGTCATTTTTCTAATCAATTCGGTGCTAGAAAACAGATCGATGAATCGATTAAAGCTTGGCTAGATTTGCGTCAAATAGACTCCCAAGGACTTGATCCGATGGAAGTATTGAATCAATCCGTAACCGTCGATGATCAAGCTTACATTAATCGACTCAATCAATGTTTGTTGAATCTAGGAGAAAAACGACAACTGAATGTTAGTTTAGCCTGTTATAATCGGGGGCTAAATTGTTATCAAAGCCGAGAGTATCAAAAGGCTATTTTCGAGTTCAGTCAATTAAGTGAATCTGAGTCCCCACAAGCAGAGGTTTTTTATTATCGCGGATTGGCCTATAGTCAATTGCAAAATTATCCAGAAGCAGCCAAAGATTTTACTCGCTCTCTGCAAATTAAGCCCGATTGGGCAGAAGTCCATTTTGAGCTAGGTAAGGCTTATCAAAAATTAGGAAAAGTCCAACAAGCTTTAGCTGAATATCAACAGACATTGCGGCTAAAACCAGAATTTTCTGAGGCACAAAGTAAACTGGAATTAGTGGAATTGTATTTAGCAGAACAACGTCATCCAGCCGAACAAGCAGAAAAAACTCCTGATTTTTCACAGGAAGAAACTGAACAAAAATTCCCCGTCAGTCTTCCATCTTTTTATTTTGAAACTGTCACCGTCGATAGTCGAGGCAAGGAAGTCAAACGGGAAAAGAAACCAGCGCGGTATTTTACAGAAAACTTAGGCAATGGTGTCACCCTGGAAATGGTCGCTATTCCAGCAGGACAATTCAAGATGGGTTCACCCGATGGACAAGGAAATGATAACGAACGTCCCCAACATCTAGTGACCGTTCCTGCCTTCTTTATGGGCAAATATCCCATCACTCAGGCCCAGTGGAAAGCAGTGGCCTCCCTGCCGAAAATTGAATGTGACCTTGACTTAAATCCTTCTAAGTTCTCTGGCAATAATCGCCCCGTTGAACAAGTCTCTTGGTACGCTGCAGTGGAATTCTGTATGCGACTCTCGAAAGCGACGGGACGAGACTATCGCCTCCCCTCGGAAGCGCAGTGGGAATATGCCTGTCGTGCAGGAACCACCACTCCCTTCTATTTCGGGGGAACCATCACCCCGGATTTAGCCAACTACGACGGCAATTATATTTATGCTCAGGGACCCAAAGGTGTTTATCGTCAAGAAACCACCCCCGTTGGTAAATTTCCCCCCAACGCTTTCGGACTCTACGATATGCACGGCAATGTCTGGGAATGGTGTGCCGATACTTGGCACGATAACTATAAGGATGCGCCGACGGATGGCAGTGTCTGGATAGAAAATGGGGATGATAATCGTTCTCCTCGGCGGTGCGGTTCTTGGTACTTCAATCCGGATATCTGCCGTTCCGCTTTCCGCAGCAACCGCTACCGCCGCGACTACGACTACAACGACGGCGGTTTTCGGGTGGTGTGCGGTGCTGGGAGGACTCTGTAACCCTTTTCCCCTTTTTTTCCCTTTTTACCCTTATTTCCTATTTTTTCTTTTTTCTTTTCTTTCCCGCCCTTAGGCGGGTCGATTTTGTAGGGGCGAACTCGACCCATTTGGTCGATTTTTGCTTAACAATTGTCAAGGATTGTTAAGATGCGCTTACCCTGCACTTTTCCCCTAGTTCCCAAAACTAAACTCTATGAATTTTTAGCCACTGCTAAAGAGGATGAAGTGAGAGCAGAAAAGAATTTAAGAGCATGGTGTCAACAGACTTTTAAAAATTAGGTGGGCAATGCCCACCCTAATCTTAGGATGGCGGTTTGTAGGTAGAAGCAACGGATAATTCCTTTAATTGCTTCGCTGCCACTGTTGAAGGTGCAGAAGTGAGTAAACAACTAGCTTGCTGGGTTTTCGGGAAAGCAATCACATCGCGAATTGATTCTTCCCCGGCTAACAACATCACCAAGCGATCTAAACCGTAGGCGATGCCACCGTGGGGAGGGGTTCCGTATTCAAAAGCTTCTAACAAAAAGCCGAATTTATTATAGGCTTCCTCTGGGGATAGACCGATGGTGGCGAAGACTTTTTCCTGTACTTCCCGTTGATAGATCCGCAAACTGCCGCCACCGATTTCAATACCATTAAAAATCATATCGTAGGCTAGGGCGCGAGCCTGGGCTAGATCGTCTAAATCTTCGGGATTAGGGGCAGTAAAAGGGTGATGCAATGCTTCTAGGCGTTTTTCCTCGGCGTTGTATTCAAACATCGGGAAATCCGTCACCCAGAGGAGGTTGATTTTATCAGGATCAATTAATCCCAATTGTTCCCCTAAAACTAAGCGTAGGCGGGATAGGGATTTATTGACTGTATCGGTATCTCCCGCCCCAAATAAGAGCAGATGCCCCGGTTTTGCGCCAGTCTTCTCGATTAAAGCCTGTTTTTGTGCCTCTGTCAGGTTATCTTTAATCGCACCGATGGTATCAAAATCGTAGTCCTCGCGCACGCGGATGTAGGCGATTCCCTTCGCCCCCGCATCGGTGGCTTCTTTGAATAAATCCCCACCCGGTTTGATTCTGACGTTAGAAATCGCCTCGTTACCGTTGGGAATCGGTAAAACTTTCACCGTCCCACCACTAGCGATCGCACCTGAAAACACCTTAAATCCCGAATCGGCAAAAATCTCCGCCACATTGACCAATTCCAAGCCAAAACGGGTATCAGGGCGATCGACCCCATAGCGATCCATAGCCTCAGCATAGGTTAAACGGGGCAGGGGCAGGCTTATATCGATATTTTTGACTTTTTTGAAGATATGAGCGATTAAAGCCTCATTCAGGGCTAAAATCTCAGGTAAAGAGAGAAAACTCATCTCCATATCCAACTGAGTAAATTCCGGTTGACGATCAGCGCGCAGATCTTCATCGCGGAAACAGCGGGCGATTTGATAGTAGCGATCCATTCCCGACACCATTAATAATTGCTTAAATAGTTGCGGTGATTGGGGTAAAGCGTACCATTGGCCAGGGTTGACACGGGAAGGAACCAGATAATCCCGCGCCCCTTCGGGAGTCGATCGAGTTAAAATTGGTGTTTCCACTTCGATAAAATGCTGTTCATCTTCGAGAAAACGGCGCATTTCTTTGACAACTTGGTGACGTAGTTGTAAATTCTGACTCATACGCTCCCGGCGTAGGTCTAGATAACGGTATCGCAAGCGCACATCTTCCCGGACCGATTCACTTTCGGAACTGGAGACGACAAAAGGCAATTGTTTAGTAACCCCGTTGAGAATCTCGATGCTAGTGGCGTAAATTTCGATTTCTCCGGTGGCAATGCGCGGGTTAAGGGATTCGGGGGGCCGTTGACTGACTGTTCCCGTCACCTTGATAACATACTCGTTTCTGACGGTTTCAGCGATGGGGTAGGAAGCGGGAGTTCGTTGGGGATCACTGACGATCTGGACAATACCACTGCGATCCCGTAGATCAATAAAAATAACGCCACCGTGATCGCGACGACGATCGACCCAACCGAAGAGGGTGACACTTTTTTCAATTTCGATCGCGCTAAGGTCGCCACAGTAGTGAGTTCGCATAGTCTAACTAGAGAATTACTTATATTACGAATGTAGTATAGAAAGGATGTGGCCAGAAAAAAATCAGACGGCCTTGTTCATTATGCCGGTATTTTGTCGCTCTTGTCCCCTTGTTTAGGGTATTTTTATGGTCTCCTAAGTAGCTGGTTTTAATTAAATTGAAGATAGATTTTGGGTTCGATCCCCCCTGCCCCCCTTGATAAGGGGGGATTGGCACCCCCTTAATCCCTCCTGAATAAGACGGCATCTGACAATTTTTAACACCTACCTACTTAGTCCTCAGCTATCGGCTTTTCGCAGATCGGCTATAATCAACAAGGCTCATCTAGCAGTTACCGATTTTGAACGATTAAAATCATGAATTCCTTAGAAAAAAAAATGGTGGAACTGTTAAGAGAACTCAGGGAAGATCACCATGTTTCGGGGGTAAAAGCGGAATTCGAGACGGAAGGAACCCGATTGACGGAAGCGATGCGGTTGAAAGAAATTAGTCTGAAAGCGGGGGTAGATTTTAATCTGAAAATCGCCGGTTGCGAAGCGATCAGAGATATCTTTGATGGGGTTAATTTAGGAGTCGATCGCTTGATTGCTCCCATGGTAGAAACAGCCTATGCTTTACAAAAATATCTGCGGGCAGCTAGGAGGGTTTTAGCTGATCAAGGGGTGGAAGATGTGGAGCTATTAGTTAATATCGAAACGATTACTGCCTGTGAGAATTTTCAGGAAATGTTGGCGATTCCAGAGATAAAATCTCTCCATGGTATCGTCATCGGACGGATGGATTTAGCCTGTTCTTTGGGATTAACCCGTCAGGATGTGAATAGCGAGCAAGTTTTGGCTCTGGCTTTACCTTTGGCAAAAAAAGCTAAGGCTGCCGGTTTGACTGTTGCCATTGGGGGTGGGGTGTCACTGCATTCTTTACCGTTTTTCAAAATGTTCTGCCAAGGACATTTTGACCGCTTCGAGACGCGCAAAGTTATCTTTGATTGTCCCCAAGCTTTGGATAATTTCAGTTTAGCTTTGCCAAAGGCGATCGAGTTTGAATTACTCTGGCTAGAGAATAAAAAAAATTATTATGGTGCTATTGTTCGTGAAGATGACCGGCGTTTAGAAATCCTCCATAATTTACTTTTTGGTTAAAGATACTGGTCCCTTGATTGATCGTGCAAAACCTAGACATATCCAATCAATCTGACAAATAAAAGGTAGGACTGGCTGAATAAATCTAAAAACCTTGTTGGATCAGATTTTTAGGCTTTTCTGAAATCCAAAAGTGCCAGGGATTGGAGTGAGCGCGGGGAAAATTCCTGGACTTTTTCCCTGAAAATTAGGTAATTGACCACCTGAAAATGGGTAAAACCCTACACCCCACACCCTACACCCCACACCCTGCCCCCAAGAAAAACTTTTTCAGCAAGCCCTATATAGGAGTGATCAATCTTTGTGTCCTCTGTGTCTCTGTGGTTCCTTCCACACCCGACACCCCGCCCCCACCAACAAACTTTTTGCCGCAAACCCTAGATAGTTAACAGTTTCCCACCCCCAGTAGCTAATCTGGAGACTTTTCTCGCAGCATATCTGGTACATTTTGTCAAAAAAACTTTTTCGTTTTAACATAAGTACACATATTTTTGGCAAAAGATCTTTTTCGTCAAAGGAGCAATTGGCAAGTTTTTACCGGGGACTAATTAGTAATCCTAGACGTGGTAAGGGTTTCAAGGCACAAGGACTAAAAATGCACAGAGTAACCCAATTCTTAGATTTTAGCAGCGGGCTGTAACTATTGCAATCTCGTTGACAAATAGGAATTTTTCTCAATTATTTTTTAAGAAAAGTAAAGATGAAGGAATGTAAATTTAAATCTTCTCAAGTATATTGGGATTTTGATAAATTTTGCTTATGTAAATTAACCCTTAGCATTTAGCTTCTGAGAGCAGTTATCTTATTGGTGAAGTACAAAGTTGTTGTTTTGGCAAGTCTCCGAGCAAGGAGACGATGCCAAATCCAGTTAAGTAGGTAGTCGTTAAAAATTATCAGATGCCCCCCTTATTAAGGGGGGATTAAGGGGGGATCCCCCCGCCTATCGGCACCCCCCTTATCAAGGGGGGCAGGGGGGATCTGAGGCAAAATCTATCTTCAATTTAATTATAACTACTTACTTATAATTAATCTTTAGGAGAAACCCGATATTTTTCAGTGTAATTAGTCAATTTCCTTTTTATTATCAATCTAGCCAGGTCCTGACGGCTAATAGTTTTCTTTTTCCTCCGTCACCAGAGTAATACCTGTCCATTCTCCCTTCTCGTTATAAGAACGAATTAAGCGCTGTCTTTGAGTAGGAGAAAGTAACCAACCCACCTCTAAAACAAAAGGATGACCAGCAGTAATTTTCAGAGGTGTATTACAGGAGGCTCCATCGGGCAGCAGCAGTATTTGAATCGGTAGCGGACCATTTTCAAACAACAATCTTTGTCCCTCAATACGAGCGCTAGAAGTGATTTGATTATCACCAAAAGTCAAAGTTTGCGAGAGATAATTATCCCCCTGACGCTCGATCGATACATGGGTAGAATAGGCAGGAGAATTATAAAAATCGCGTCCCGTTGTCACCGCCTGTCCTCGCCATTGACCCAGTAATTGGTCCACCGTTAACATCGGTCTTTCTGGGGAGCTAGAATCGGCCAACTTTTCCCGAATTAAAGTCAAGCGATCGAACTCACAGTGCTCATTAAATAACTGTACGATTCTTAATCGTCTTTCTCCAGAGATTAACCCAAATTCTGCCCCGAATTGTGAGGAAAAACTACTAAAATATAGAGAACCTTGGCAAAAAGCTCCCGTCTGGCTAAATAGAATACCCTGATGGAGAGAACTATACTCTAAAATTAAATCTTCCGGCGCTCGATCGCTGTAGAGACGGCGGACCAATTGACGAATTGATCGATTATTATTAATGCCTTGCAAAGATACCAAAGTCGGGGTATCTTCGATCAAGTCGCCTTGGGGAGACAGACGGGTAAAAGAACCTTGCCATTGACCGAGATTTTTTAGTAAACATTCCCACTGGGAGAGCATAATAATTGAAGTAATTGGGGGAAATAGGACAAAATACATGGGAACAATTCGATTAATGCACGCCAAACTCCATCGAGTGCGCGTCAGCGAGGCTAACGTCGATTATGTCGGCAGTATCACTATCGATCGAGAATTGATTGAGCGGGTCGGCATTTTGCCGCTTGAAGAGGTGGATGTGGTCAATCTTAGCAATGGTAAGCGCTTTTCCACCTACGTTTTTCCGGGCCAAACTGGGGAAATTTGCCCCAACGGTGGTGCGGCGCTGCTCTGTCAACCCGGAGATATTTTGATTATCTATGCCTACGAACAACGTCCGAGGCAAGAAGTTCTCGAAAACGGTCATTTTGCCAAAGTTCTCGTCGCTGATGCTGAAAATCGCTGTCAGCAATTTTTTGAACAGAGCTTAATTCCCCGGGGTGATGGTCAGGGAGTGGAATTCTATAGCCAAGAATGCTGATTCTTGTCCTCAATTTGTTAACTTTCCCGTCATAATAAGAATAAGTAATGTAAATTTTCTTAGAATCAGCCCCCATGCGTGTAATTCTCATGACTGGTAAAGGAGGCGTGGGTAAAACCTCCGTCGCCGCCGCTACAGGACTCCGCTGCGCCGAACTTGGCTATAAAACGCTAGTTCTCAGCACCGATCCCGCTCACTCTCTCGCTGACAGTTTCGATCTCGAATTAGGTCACGATCCTCGTTTGGTACGTCCCCATCTTTGGGGGGCAGAATTAGACGCACTAATGGAATTGGAAGGCAACTGGGGCGCAGTAAAACGTTACATTACTCAGGTATTGCAAGCTAGGGGTTTAGATGGAGTGCAAGCGGAAGAATTAGCGATTTTACCCGGAATGGATGAGATTTTCGGCTTAGTTCGCATGAAACGCCATTACGATGAGGGTACTTATGATGTGTTGATTATCGATTCCGCACCTACGGGGACAGCTTTACGATTGCTGAGTTTGCCAGAAGTGGGCGGTTGGTACATGAGAAGATTTTACAAACCTTTACAGGGAATGTCGGTGGCATTGCGACCACTGGTGGAACCTTTTTTTCGACCGATCGCTGGTTTTTCCCTACCGGACAAGGAAGTTATGGATGCTCCCTACGAGTTTTATGAGCAGATTGAGGCCCTAGAAAAGGTTTTGACCGATAATACTCAAACCTCGGTCCGTTTGGTGACAAACCCCGAAAAAATGGTGATTAAGGAGTCTTTACGCGCCCATGCCTATCTAAGTCTCTATAATGTTTCCACCGATTTGATTATTGCTAATCGGATTATTCCCGACAAAGTAACCGATCCTTTCTTTGCTCGTTGGAAAGAAAATCAACAGGGTTATAAACAGGAAATTTACGATAATTTTCATCCTTTACCAGTTAAGGAAGTTCCTCTCTACTCCGAAGAAATGTGTGGTTTACCCGCTTTGGAAAGACTGAAAGAAACTCTTTTTGCTGGGGAAGATCCGACGAAGGTTTATTACCAAGAAAACACTATTCGGGTAGTTCAACAGGAAAATCATTACAGTCTGGAATTATATTTACCCGGCATACCCAAGGAACAAATACAGCTAAATAAAACTGGAGACGAGTTAAATATTCGCATCGGTAATCACCGTCGTAATTTAGTCTTACCCCAAGCTTTAGCAGCCCTGAAACCTTCCGGAGCAAAAATGGAAGATGATTACCTGAAAATCTCTTTTAGCAACGTGGTGAAAGTGTGATTTTCCTAGATTGGGTGGGGAAGTGGGGAGTGGGGAAGTGGGGAAGTGGGGAATTTCAACTAAAACCCTAAAACCCTAAAACCCCATCACCAGACAATTGACTTTTTCAACAAACCTTACCGATGATTTTCCCAGAAAAATCATCAGAGCCATCTTTTTTCTAACCATGCCAGGACACTTTCAACATCCGCCACTTTTTCTCCTTCAGGTACAGGTGGACGTTGTACCATGACCACGGTTATTCCCAACTCTCTAGCGGCGATAATTTTGGCGTAAGTGGCATCACCGCCGCTATTTTTACTCACGATCGCCCCAATCTTATATTCTTGTAAAAGAGAGCGCTCTGACTGCAAGGAAAAAGGCCCCCGTTCCAATAATAATTTTCCAACTGGCACGATGGCATCTGGTTCCGGAGGGTCAATCATCCGCATCAAAAACCAGATATTTTTTAGATGTGCATAACTTGCCAGTTCTTGCCGACCAATAGTGAGAAATATCCGCGGCGCTAACCCAGGTAAAATATTCGCCGCAGCTTGATTGTTTTCTACTTCAATCCAATTATCTCCAGATACTTTTTCCCAAGCTGGACGACTTAACATTAATCGAGGAATACCACAATCCGAGGCGGCTTGAGCGGCATTAAAGGAAATTTGCGCGGCAAAGGGATGGGTGGCATCAATTAAACAATCAATGCCTTCTTGCCGCAGATAATTGGCTAACCCAGTGGCACCACCAAACCCCCCCCGGCGAGAAGGAGTTGTGAGAGTAATCGGTTCTCTCGTGCGACCGGCAAAGGAAGCGATGGCATCTATACCCGGAATTGCCGCAATTTTAGCCGCTAATGCCGCCGCTTCCCCCGTTCCCCCTAAAATCAGCACTCTTTTATTTTTAGTCATCCAGCAATCGCCAAAAGGTTAACTAATTTTCCATCTTCCTATCTTGCCTTGCAAAGGAAAGATATTGGGTTCTTCGTTACTTGGTATGGTTCGATAGGGGGGCATAAATCGACTAAATCCTTATCTGGCAAGAGACTTAATTGATTAGTTCGCTCTAGAGCAAAAACAATTGACAAAAATCGCTAAATGCCTTTCTCTATAA
>NZ_JAPZQM010000420.1:0-8098 GCF_027530565.1 Microcystis sp. LE19-10.1B
CCCGGAACCGGCGACAATTAAGTTCTCTGGTGTCACTCCCTACGAAGCATAAATAATCCCTAAAATCGAGAGTGGGGAGTTAGATTTAGAAGCTATTTGGCCCCAAGATTTAACTTCTGACTCTCGATTTCTCTGATCGCAATCGCAATCAATTGCTAGTTAGGGTTTACTGAAAAAGTTTTTCCTGGGGTTAGGAGTTAGTGGCCGGTCGTCAGGAGATTGCTTTTATTTATTCTCCTAAGTAGCTGGTTATAATTATATTAAAAATGGATTTTAGCTTCGATCCCCCCTTAATCCCCCCTTGATAAGGGGGGTGTCTGACAACTTTTAACCCCTACCTACTTAGGGTTGGCTGAATAAATCTAAAAACCTTGTTTGGTAAGACTTTTAGACTTTTTGTCAATCAAAAAGTACCAGATCTGGGAGTGATCGGGGGAAAATCCCTGGACTTTTTCCCTGAAAATTAGGTAATTGACCCCCTCAAAATCGCTAAAACCCTACACCCCACACCCCACACCCCACACCCTGTCCACACGAAAAACTTTTTCAGCAGACCCTACTTATCTCCCCTGATCCCCACTCCTTCATAATTTATAATTTATAATTCATAATTCCTTTTTTTCCCCTACAAGTGTTGTGCTATCCGTTTCTTGAACCATCAAAATATGATCTTCCCCGACTTCGATCGCTTTCGTCAACTCGCTGGTCAAGGTAACTTTATTCCTGTCTATCAAGAATGGGTCGCTGACCTAGAAACACCCGTTTCGGCCTGGTATAAAGTTTGTGCCGATCAAGCCTACAATTTTTTATTAGAGTCGGTGGAAGGGGGCGAAACCTTGGGACGCTACAGCTTTTTAGGAGGCGATCCCGTCTGGGTATTAGAAGCACGGGGAAACACCACTACCCAAACTTTTCGCGATGGTTCTCAAGAGATTTTTTCGGGGGATCCTTTCGAGATTTTAACCCAATGTTTAGCACCGATTGTGCCGGTTAAATTGCCGCAATTACCCGCCGGAATAGGGGGTTTATTTGGTTTTTGGGGTTATGAATTAATTAATTGGATTGAACCGCGAGTGCCTATTTATCCCGCTACGGATGCCGATCTACCGGATGGTATTTGGATGCAGGTGGATAATCTGATTATTTTCGATCAAGTTAAACGGAAAATCTGGGCGATCGCTTATGCCGATATTCGGGGTAATAATCCCGATTTAGCGGCCGCTTATCAAGCGGCCTGCGATCGAGTGACACAGTTAGTTCTGAAGTTACGATTACCCCTACCAACTAATGCCAAAACCCTGGAATTATTACCCGTTGGTCAGGGAAAAGAATTAGTCTATGAAAGCAATACAACTCAGGAAAAATTCTGTCAAAATGTCCTAAAAGCTAAGGATTACATCAAAGCGGGGGATATTTTTCAGGTGGTTATTTCCCAGCGTTTAAATGCCAATTATCAGGGTCATCCCTTCGATTTATATCGTTCCTTGCGTCTGATTAATCCTTCTCCCTACATGGCTTTTTATAACTTTAAGGATTGGCAAATTATTGGCTCTAGTCCTGAAGTGATGGTTAAGGCAGAACGGGACGAATTAGGTAAAATAAAGGCTACAGTCAGACCAATTGCTGGCACCCGTCGCCGGGGACAAAACTTCAGTGAAGATCAAGCTTTAGCAACGGATTTATTGCAAGATCCCAAAGAAATTGCCGAGCATATTATGTTAGTGGATTTGGGGAGAAATGATCTAGGCCGGGTGTGCGATCGAGGTACGGTTAAAGTGGATGAATTAATGATCATTGAACGTTATTCCCACGTTATGCACATTGTTAGTAATGTGGTGGGGTATTTAGCCACCAATAAAAGTGCTTGGGATTTATTAAAAGCTTGTTTTCCCGCGGGAACCGTCAGTGGGGCCCCGAAAATTCGTGCTATGGAAATTATTCATGAATTAGAACCCTGTCGTCGTGGTCCCTATTCAGGGGTTTATGGTTACTACGATTTCGAGGGACAGTTAAATAGTGCCATCACGATTCGCACTATGATTGTTCGTCCCCAGGGTAATCAAAATTATCTGGTTTCCGTGCAGGCGGGAGCAGGGTTAGTCGCTGATTCTGAGCCGGAGAAAGAGTATGAAGAAACCCTCAACAAAGCGAGGGGTTTATTGGAGGCAATTCGCTGTTTAAGTTAGATTTTTTAGCCCAGATCCAGTTAAGAGGATTTTGCCATGATTTCTGAGCAGGAATAGGGTTAACTAACTGGGGTTTGCGGCAAAAAGTTTTTCCTGGGGAAGTGGGGAAGTGGGGAAGTTGTCTCATCACCCTATCACCCCAAAACCCTATCACCCTATTTATTTCCTGACGACCGACGACCGACGACCGACTCCGTTATGCTCCCGTCTTATTTTGGTAATAGTCGCGGGTTCCCTTGGCATCTAGGGCCTCACCGAGACGAGCAATGGCCTGGGCGTAGGCGGCGTTACGCAGAGATATATCGAACTCCTGGGCGAAAGACCAGACTTTTTCCGCTTCTGTCACCATTCTTTCTTTTAAGCGCTCATTGATCTCGTTTAATCGCCAATAAAGACCGCTGCGATTTTGCACCCATTCAAAATAACTCACCGTTACCCCACCGGCGTTAACCAAAATATCGGGGAAAACGAGAATCCCTTTTGATTCTAAAATGCGATCGGCTTCTGAGGTAGTCGGACCGTTGGCCACTTCAAAGATATATTTTGCCCGCACGCGATCGGCATTTTCGGCGGTAATTTGGTTTTCTAGGGCAGCCGGAATCAAAACATCCACATCTAGGGCTAACAATTCTTCATTACTAATCGCCTCGTGTTCGACGATATTACACACAGTACCCTCACAGTAAATAGCAGTAATTCCGCGATGTTCCTGTTTATACTCACGAATGCTGGCAATATCTAGGCCTTTTTCCCGATAAATGCCGCCCTGGGAATCACTTACCGCCACCACTTGATAACCGGCTTTGGCGAGGAGATCCGCTACTACAGCCCCAGCGTTACCGAATCCTTGGACGGCTACGGTAGTATTAGCCGGTTTTTTGTCTAATTTAGGCAAAAGAGAATGAATAACATGAAAAGCTCCTGTTCCCGTCGCCGTATCGCGGCCACGACTGCCTCCCATGGTTAAAGGTTTCCCCGTCACCACCGCCGGACTAATTTTACGCTGAATGATGCTGTACTGGTCCATCATCCAACCCATGATCATCTCGTTGGTATAGACATCGGGGGCAAGAATATCGACATCGGGACCAATAAAGTCGGCTATACCCTCGATATAGCCCCGGCTAAGGCGTTCTAACTCGGCTTTTGACAATTCTTTCGGATTGAGGGTAATGCCGCCCTTAGCCCCACCAAAGGGCAAATCCAGCAGGGCGCATTTAAAGGTCATCCAAAAGGCCAAGGACTGCACCTCATCAATGCTGACGTTGGGATGATAGCGCACCCCTCCTTTGCCGGGGCCGCGGGTGTCATCGTAGCGGACGCGGTAGCCTTGGAAGATTCTTAAAGTGCCGTTGTCCATACGGACGGGTATGGAGACGCTGAGACTAGCTTTGGGATATTTTAACCGCTCGATCGCATCATCGGAAATGGAGACATACTTAAGGGCGCGTTCTAGGCGACTGCTGGCATCGGTAAAGAGTGATTTCGACATGATTTTTTTCCCCCTATCTATCCCCATTAGAACACGAAAAAACAGTATATTTCGCTACAGTTTATTTTTCTTAATTAACCATAGACAGGAATTGCCGACAAGTGTTCTCAAACAAGGTTACTTGAGAGATTTTCCAGTACATCATCTACCCCACACCCCACACCCCACTTCCCTATCACCCCACTCCCCCATCCCCAACCTGCAACTAAAAAAGGGAAAGAGCGATGCTCCTCCCTTTTTTGATAATTTATTCAAGACGATTGTAGATGCACAGCAATCGAGGCTGAAATTACATCAAGCCTAATTGAGCAAGGATACCTTTGTGGGTTAAGTATTCCGTAGCTACGCCAATGACGAAACCGAGCATGGCTAAACGACCATTCCAGTTTTCAGCGAAAGCGGTGAAGCCGAGTTTGTTTTCTTGCTTATCCATGGTGAATTGCCTTCCTATAATAAAATTGCATTTGATTCAAGTGCTTGATATTAAATGTAACATAACTTCCCAGACTATGCAACATTTGTTTACATAAATTTTATTAATGTTGACCATAAACTTTTATGGGGGCAGGGTCAAGGGTGGGCATGGCGGCCGAAAATCAAGCCTGATCTTAGTTCTAGGGCTAAATAACGGTTTTCCCATCCCTGACCGAAAAAGATTACAATCAAGCGAAAGGTCAAGAATCGATCGCCATCGAGCGAGGAGTGAATATGCGCGCCTTACTGATTTATCCCGTTTTTCCGCCGACTTTCTGGTCTTATAACAAAATTCTGGAATTAGTCGATCGCAAAGTCTTACTTCCTCCCCTGGGTATGGTGACGGTGGCGGCGATTTTACCGCAGCAATGGGAATTTAAACTGGTTGATCGCAATATTCGGGCGGTGACAGAAGCAGAATGGGATTGGGCCGAAATAGTGATTCTTTCGGGCATGATTGTGCAACGTCAAGATTTAATCGAGCAAATTCACGAAGCCAAGCAACGGGGTAAACTGGTGGCTGTGGGTGGTCCCTATCCAACTTCTATCCCCCACGAAGTGGCCGAGGCTGATTTTCTGATCCTCGATGAGGGAGAAATCACCATCCCGATGTTTGTGGAAGCATTGGCAAGAGGAGAAACTAAAGGTGTTTTCCGCACCACAGAAAAACCCGATGTGACAATTACCCCGATCCCACGCTACGATCTGCTCGATTTTGAAGCTTATGATTCCATGTCGGTACAATTCTCGCGCGGATGTCCCTTCCAGTGCGAATTTTGCGATATTATCGTTCTCTACGGTCGTAAACCCCGCACCAAAACCCCCGCACAATTATTAAAAGAATTAGATTATCTCTACGAGTTAGGTTGGCGCCGGGGCGTGTTCATGGTGGATGATAATTTTATTGGCAACAAGCGCAACGTTAAATTACTCCTCAAAGAATTAAAAGTTTGGCAAGAAGAACACCAGTATCCTTTCCGGTTTAACACGGAAGCATCGGTGGATTTAGCCGCCGATCCCGAATTAATGGAAATGATGGTTGATTGTTACTTTGATGCCGTCTTTTTAGGTATTGAAACCCCCGACGAAGAAAGTTTACAATTAACCAAAAAATTCCAAAATACCCGTAGTTCGTTAACCGAGACGGTAGAAAAGATTATTAAAGCCGGATTGCGCCCTATGGCGGGATTTATCATCGGTTTTGATGGCGAGAAAAAAGGAGCGGCCGATCGCATTATTAATTTTGTCGAAGAAGCGGCCATTCCCACGGCTCTATTTGGAATGTTACAAGCTTTACCCAATACCGCCCTATGGACTCGCTTGGAAAAAGAAGGACGACTACGATTAACGGGGAAACAGGACATTAACCAAAGTACCCTGATGAATTTCGTTCCCACTCGGCCGATCGAAGATATTGCCACGGAATATATTGAAGCCTTCTGGAAATTGTACGATCCGGAGGTATTTCTTGATCGCACCTATCGCTGTTTCCTGAAATTAGGCGCACCTAAAGCGAAACCAGCCTTTAAACTGCCTCGACGGGCCGATCTCTATGCCCTAGCGGTAATTATCTGGCGACAGGGCTTTAAACGTTCCACTCGCTGGAAATTCTGGCAGAATTTATTCGGTATTTTGCGCCATAATCCCGCCAATGCCGAACACTATATCACTGTCTGCGCCCACAACGAGCATTTCCTGGAATACCGTCAGATTGTTCGGGATGAAATTATGGCACAATTAGCCGAATTTCAACGCCAAGAGGCATTAACAGCGGAAAAAACCGCCATAGCGGCCTAATTAGGGTATGCTGAAAAAGTTTTTCCTGGGGGCAGGGTGTGGGGTGTGGGGTGTGGGGTGTGGGGTTTTACCGGTTTTGAGGGGGCCAATTACCTAATTTTCAGGAAAAAAGTCCCGGAATTTTCCCCCTGATCACTCCCATGCCCAGTACTTTTTGATTGACAAAAAGTCTAAAAGTCTTACCCAACAAGGTTTTTAGATTTATTCAGCAGCTCCTAATTATTCCGAGGATGGGTTATTTACCCATCCTGAACATTTTCTGTCCTGATGGTGGACGATCGATAAATCAATACTATTCCTATTTTCCGGTTAAAAATTCCCTCAATCTCTGCCAAAGCAATTCAGTATAATTTCTTAATTTTCTAGATATAACTACATTTTTTCCCTAAAATGTTAGCTGGAATACTGAATAAATCGAGAAAATCTGGATAAAGCCAGTATTTTTAGCTCCTTAACCCTATCAATCAAGCTAAAATCAATGATTACTCGTCAAGAACTTAAGAAACTACAATCCCTAACTCAAATACCCGCCCTTTCCATTCTCTTACCTACCCATCGCACCTCACCGGATAACAAACAAGACCCTATTCTCGTTAAAAATTTGGTCGATGAAGCAAAGCGCCGATTATCGGCAGAATTCTCTAAACGTGAAATCGAACCTTTGTTCGATCGCCTCGATAGTCTAGTGGCTGAAATAGATTATCCTTATACTCTAGATGGATTAGCTATCTATATTGGTCCGGATATTGCCAAGCTTTATAACCTGCCTTTTTCTGTCCAGGCAAGAGTTGTCATCGATAAAACCTTTGCCACACGGGATTTAGTTTATGGATTACATCGAGAACAACCCTATTGGCTGTTACTATTAAGTCAGGGTTCTACTCGTTTAATCTCAGCTACAGGAGAAACTCTCGAAGAAATTCGCGATCAAAATTTTCCCTTAGAAATGACTGGACCGGGGGCCACCGCACCACTGCCCTTTGATGCCGATACCAGTTATCTAGATGATAGAATCCGGCGATTTTTCCAGCAGGTAGATAATGCTCTGGGTGAATACATTGACATTGATGATTCTTCCCCTTTGATTGTGGGTGGAGTGGTTCGTCAAATTTCCTTCTTTCAAGAAGTTTCACAGTACACATCAGCAATTGTTGGCACTTTAACCGGCAATTTTGACAAAACCTCACTGCCAGAATTAATTCCGCAAGTATTGCCGATTATGCATTCAGTGCGTCAGAATCAAAAAACTGAAGCCCTGCAAGCTTTGGACGCGGCAGTCAGCGCTCAAAAAGTTATCTCTACCCTGGGAGAAGTGTGGCGTTTAGCGCAGGAAGGTCGAGGAAAATTGTTATTAGTGGATAAAAATTACCATGTACCCGCAGTTTTAAGCGAAAACGGTGATTTGATACTGGTGGAAAACGTCGGTGGTACGGAGGTAATCGATGATGCAGTGGATGAAATTATCGAAGTGGTATTGGCCAAGGGAGGACGTGTAGCTTTAGTCGATGAAGATTCCTTGAACGATTACCAAAAAATTGCCTTAATTTTGCGTTATTAGACCTAATGTTCCGTTTCACAAGCCCCAATACTAACCCATTGACTAGAACCATCAGACCAGTATTCTTTTTTCCAGATGGGGGCATTATGCTTGAGAGTATCAATAGCATAACGACAGGCTGCGAAAGCTTCCCCCCGATGGGGACAACCCACCGCTACTAAGACGCTAATTTCACCGATTTGTAGCTTACCGGTGCGATGGTGAATGACAACTCGATTGGTATCGGGCCAGGTTTGCCGAATTTGCCCGGCAATTTGCCGGAAAACCTCGATCGCCATGGGTTCGTAGGCCTGATAATCAAGATAAATAACCGGTTTACCGTCGGTTTGCTCCCGTACAGTGCCACTCATTAGTACAATAGCACCATTAGCCCCATCATCGGCTAATTGATATACTTCCTGCAAAGATAAGGGAGCAAAACTGACGCGAAAACTATCTGGTGTCATGGATGAGGTGATGGGTGTAGGGAGTGGGGTGTAGGGTGTGGGGTGTAGGGAGTGGGGTGTAGGGAGTGGGGTGTAGGGAGTGGGGTGTAGGGAGTGGGGTGTAGGGTGTGGGGTGTAGGGTGTGGGGTGTAGGGTGTGGGGTGTA
>NZ_JAPZQM010000455.1:0-4702 GCF_027530565.1 Microcystis sp. LE19-10.1B
GCTTTCAAGACTCGGTTAACAATTTGTAATATTCCTTGTTGACACCCTTACTGACAAAGAAAAAACTGAAATCAAGTCAGGATAAGGGTTGGAGTGCTTACTGCAAAAATTGTTAAGAAAGATCCCTATAAGGGATAGCTTGATAAGGGGGGTGTCTGACAACTTTTAACGCCTACCTACTTATTTATTCGCTCAACCCAACCTAAGAAACTGATTCTAGATGCCTTAAAATCTGTTCTCTTAAATCATCCAAATAATTCTCTACCACCTCCCAAACTGTATTAAGGTCAATTCCCCCTAAATAATCATGTACTAAAATATTCCTAAAACCAGAAATATTACGCCAGTCAACATTGGGAATATTTGCCTTTAATTCCTCCGAAAGCCTTTGAGTTGATTCTGCCAAAGTTTGTAAGCGTCTAATGATAGCATCGCTGATTATTGAATTAGCAAAAAACTCCTGTTTTCCTCCTTGGGAATAGTCCTTAATTTTATCAATACAGTCTAAAATATATTCAAGATAAACTCGATCTTCATTCATAACTTAATTGCCTCCTTTAAGATTCGCTGTTTAATTAGATGATGAAGGCTTTTTTCAGTTACTACATCCACTTTACACCCTAAGAGAGCCTCTAAATCAACTAATAATCCACCGGGAAACCAAGGGGATGTTTTAGCTAAATCATAATCAATTAAAAAATCAATATCACTATTTTCGGTTTCCTCTCCTCTAGCAACGGAACCAAATACACGCACATTAAAAGCACCATGTTTGGTGGCAATTTGTAGGATATCCTCTCGTTTGTCTTGTATGAGTTGTTTTAAGGTCATAAAATAACATCCCTCCCGAAGGTTTTTAATGAACAATTAACAGACTAGACTAGAAAAAACTAAATACTGATAACTCACCCCCCCACTTATTGCCCTAATTGCTGCAAAAATTGCATCACCTTTTCATCAGTTGCCATAATATTCTGTTGGTAGAATATTATAGCTGCTTGTTGTAGGTCAATTTTTGCTTTTTCGGTTTGTTTTAATTGGGCATATAAAAGACCACGACTACGGACCTTATGAACGATGGCTAAATAAGTAATCATTGATTTCTCATTTCAGGTTCGCATTAGATTATATTCTTCGCGGATTGATGAAGTTAGAGATTCCACTAAGATTAATTTTTCCTCAATTGACAGGTTTTTTCCTTGTTTAATTAATGTTTGTAAAGTCATTTTTTGCAAATCAAATTCCGGCACAAGTAGAGCCAATTCTTGTGTTTGTTGATTTTGTAAGTCAGTAATTAATTCTTGTAAAAATAGAGAATCATTACTTAAGTCTGAAATTTCATCTTCATAGTTTTCGAGAGCTTCTATTTGTTGAATACGGTCACTATAATTTTTGAGAAGGGATTCGAGAGCTTCGATAATAAATTGGATGTCTTTAAATGATAGAGTTTTCATAGTTTACCTCAACTTACACGATAAAAAAATTCACCAATTACCCTTAAGGCTTGTTGATAGGTTTCTATTGACATGGGAAATAAGGGTTTCCATAACCAGTGATTACCTCGATCATTAATTAATTCTAGCTCACTGGGAATAGAAATTCCCCGATCTAGTTTCCACCAGTTGTTTCCTATTCCCTGAACGGAAAAGGTCGAAATTCCCCCCGGTGTTTGTCCATCAACAAGGGTTTCTTTTACCCATATTTGCCCATTATTTTCATAGATAGCAATATCTTTGTTAGGACGAACATGATCCATTCTGGGAGATGTAGCATTACCTCTACGGTATAAATCAACGGGTGTTTTTATCATTTGTCACCTCCCTAATTCGCGTAAAAGTTGCATCACCTTTTCATAAGTTGCCATATTATCCTGCTGGTAGAATATTATAGCTGCTTGTTCTAGGTCAATTTTTGCTTTTTCGGTTTGTTTTAATTGGGCATATAAAACACCACGACTACGGATTATAGTAATCATAGCAATTATCGTCGATTGGGTTGACCCAAGGAAACCAAAGTAGGTTGGGTTGACGTAAGGAAACCCAACAACAGACCCAAGGAAACCCAAAAAAAAGATTCAGACAGATTTAGATTTTGGGTGTTGGGTTGCGCTTTTCCTGAGAATTGAGAGGTTTTCTTTAACATATTTATTCGCTCAACCCAACCTACAGTTTTGTAGGTTGGGTTGAGGCACGAAACCCAACAATACACCCAAGCAAACTACCGTAGGTTGGGCACGAAACCCAACAATAGATCCAAGGAAACCCAACAAAAAGATTCAGACGGATTTAGGTGTTGGGTGTTGGGTTTCGTTCCGATGACCCAACCTAGGAAACAATGCGATCGCTCTATTCATAGCCAACCTGCGTCGGAAAGATGATTTCTTCATTTGCGCCCCAGTCAATCTGATAGATTTCTTGTTGAACATAACGGTGAAAACTGGAATATTCCCAAGCTGAAGGAGCATTAACTAATCGATGTTTTACGGGATTATAATGGATGTAATCTACATGACAAATGAAATCTTGCTCGTTTTTGATTAAGTGTTCCCAGAACCGTCTTTGCCAGATAGTTTGTTCTTTTTTATTCTCTCTCGAAGTAGTCATTTTTCCGTGATATTGTGAATCGCAGTTACGACTAAAATAGCTTTTTATTAAACGCCAACGAGTGGAAAAATTGGCATCACCTTCGGGTAAAGTCCAAATGCAGTGCAGGTGGTCGGGTAAAATGACAATGGCATCGATTGTGAATGGGTGACGTTGCATAACGTAGCGAAATGCTTCTCGCAAGAGGGAGATATTTTCTGGTTCGCACAAGAATTTTTTACGCTTGTGAGTGACAAGGGTAAAAAAGTAAGTTCCTCCCTCAATTTTTGCCCTTCGATACTGCATAATAAATATTGATTATTCTGGCGCATAATCCCCCTTGTCGGTTGGATTGACCAAAGGAAAACCCAACAAAGCATAACTGGTGGATTTGTTGGGTTTCGTTCCTCCACCCAACCTACGAAACTATGAAACGATATGATCGCTCTTTTTTAAATCATATAGTAATCATAGCAATTACCGTCGATTGGGTTGACCCAAGGAAACTAAAGTAGGTTGGGTTGACGTAAGGAAACCCAACAATAGACCCAAGGAAACTACCGTAGGTTGGGTTGACGTAAGGAAACCCAACAATACACCCAAGGAAACTAAAGTAGGTTGGGTTGACGTAAGGAAACCCAACAATACACCCAAGGAAACCCAACAAAAAGATTCAGACAGATTTAGATTTTGGGTGTTGGGTTTCGCTTTCCCTGAGAATTGAGAGGTTTTCTTTAACATATTGATTCTACAAAACTGTAGGTTGGGTTGACGTAAGGAAACCCAACAATACACCCAAGGAAACTAAAGTAGGTTGGGTTGAGGCACGAAACCCAACAATACACCCAAGGAAACCCAACAAAAAGATTCAGACAGATTTAGGTGTTGGCTGTTGGGTTTCGCTTTCCCTGAGAATTGAGAGGTTTTCTTGAACATATTTATTCGCTCAAACCAAGCTAGGGACTGCACCTAGTTTTTTACACACAATTCCTGATGGTTTAAAATAGCTTCTGATACCTCAATGAGCAGAAAAGCGATCGCATCTTGATGATCCGCGTCGGTTAAAATGGTTTCGAGGGTGCTAGGGGTGGGAATTTCGTCCCCATCTGCCAACATAAAGGAAATATGACCTTTTAAGGCTTCAGTTGCCATTTTTTTCGCTTCTTCGATGGTTTCCCCTGCACTAATACAACCCGGAAAGTCATAAAATTGTACCCCATAATCACTATGGTTATCTTTATGAACGGTGGCTAAATAAGTAATCATTTATTTCTCCTTTATCGTAATTTAATACCAGCTTGTTTTTCGATACTGATTAGGGTTTTAAGGGGAATATCCTTTTTAGGGTGAGGAACAGTCACTTTCCCTTTTTTATGGGGATGTTTAAAATGATGATGACTTCCTGTTGTACCTACTTGATACCATCCCTCATCCTTCAGTTTTTTGATAATTTCTCGACTTTCCATAATTGATGATTTCTATTTCACCCCCCTAATTGTTGTAAAATCTGCATCACTTGTTCATAAGTTGCCATATTATTCTGTTGGCGGAATATTATGGCTGCTTGTTGTAGATCAATTTTTGCTTTTTCGGTTTGTTTTAATTCGGCATATAAATCACCACGACTACGGATTATAGTAATCATAGCAATTATCGTCGATTGGGTTGACCCAAGGAAACCCAACAAAAAGATTCAGACGGATTTAGGTGTTGGTTGTTGGGTTTCTACCGTAGGTTGGGTTGAGGCACGAAACCCAACAATACACCCAAGGAAACTAAAGTAGGTTGGGTTGAGGCACAAAACCCAACAATACACCCAAGGCAACCCAACAAAAAGATTCAGACAGATTTAGGTGTTGGGTGTTGGGTTTCGCTTTTCCTGAGAATTGAGAGGTTTTCTTTAACATATTTATTCGCTCAACCCAACCTACGAAACTGTAGGTTGGGTTGAGGCACGAAACCCAACAATACACCCAAGTAAACTACTGTAGGTTGGGTTGAGGCACGAAACCCAACTATAGACCCAAGGAAACCCAACAAAAAGATTCAGACGGATTTAGGTGTTGGTTGTTGGGTTTCTACCGTAGGTTGGGTTGAGGCACGAAACCCAACAATACACC
>NZ_JAPZQM010000577.1:0-16366 GCF_027530565.1 Microcystis sp. LE19-10.1B
TCAGGTGGTCAATTACCTAATTTTCAGGGAAAAAATCCCTAAATTTTCCCCCCAATCACTCCAATGGTAGGCACTTTTTCAGGGAAAAAAAGTCTAAAAGCCTTATCCAACAAGGTTTTTATATTTATTCAGCAAACCCTACTTAGTTAAAAGTTTGAGAATAAAGTAATAGCCAAGCTGAAAACCGATAAGCTTTGTACGGATTTTTTTTATTGTAAACTGCTTCAAATAAAAGCTTTGTAACTTTGAACACAAGCCATCGGCAGGATTAGAGCTATCGAAAAGAGTCTGGGGTGGATGGTTCCTCTAATAGACGAATTTCAATGGGGATGTAGGCCAGTTTAGCAAAAATCTTTTGTTGATGACTGACGGGCCACCATTCGTAAAGAAAAATTTCTAAAGGTCGCCAGAGAGCCACCCAACCACTAATTAATAATCCTTCTTCTAAGAAGTGAATAAATGTATCGCTGCCAAAACGACTAATTAATTCGCTAAGACTCAAACAAACAAAAAGAAAGGAGAGACCAATTATTAAAGATATGCGTCCCTGTCGCCAAATTGTCCGTAATTTTCTTTGTTCTACCTGTTGGCGATAGTCAAAATAATTATGTAAAGCTGAGGGTAACAGATGTCGGGCGGTATTCTGTTCGTTACTGGGAAGATAAAAGACTAATTTAAGGGGGGTATTTAGGGGGAATTCATCCACAGAGTTAATAATATAATTTTCGGCGTTATCGTCTAAATCTCTATCTAAAAATGGCGAAGGATCGAGAGAATTAAAGACTTGCTGTAACTGATTAAGTTTAATTTCAATTAAGTAAGTTCCTTCCTCCTCTCGATAATAGGATTGTAATTGAGTCACCAGTCTAGACATTAGTTATTAAGGTTAAGCAAATGGGGTGAACTGATACAACTAAAATCTACTAAGTAGGTAGGCACAATTATTTGTAGGGCGTTGGGTTTCATGCTTCAACCCAACCTACGTTCATCTTATATTTAATTCCACCCACCCACTTAGAAGTTACTTCATCTTGCTCATTCAGGCTGAGGATTGTACTATCTCTGAGAATATTTTAGCTGTATCAGTCCCAGATCATTAATTTAATTTAGCGACCAAAACCAGCGTACCAAAAATAAGTGACCATGGGGATTACTGTAGCTAAAACCAGTAAAACTATCACCCAAATCGTGGCATTTTTATCGTCAGTTTCTTCTGCGGTAGTAAAGGTACTTTCGATATTAATTGTCGCTACTTCCGGCGGACCGGGATCCGGTTCTCCAGAAAGTACCGCCGTTAGACGACGACTAGCATCGAGTAAAGCTTGATTATATTTTCCCCCATCTTTGAGGGGAACTGCCATAGTTTCCGAGAGGATACTATCAGCAATACCATCGGTTAATAGGGGTTTTGCTTCCTCCCCAACCCGAATAGCAGTTTTATTGGTTAAAGTATCAAGGACGATGATAGTTTGATTGGCACGATCTTCGGAGTTAGGATACCATTCTCTCAGGATATCATCGGCTAAATTGTCAATTTTTTGACCGTAATCCAAGCGCCGGACTACCACCATTCTCACTTCCTGTCCGGTTTTTTCGGCGAGATTTTTTAGGTCTTTATTTAATTTTCCCTCGTTAGCGGCACTAATGGCCGCAACGGGATCGACCACATAAGTGGGCGCTCCGGGGCTTAAAATAGGGAGGTCATAGACTCCCATAGCAGCAGCCGGTGACAGGGAAACAGCCAAGGCTATACAGCAGGAGAGAAGGAGAGAAGCTAATAATTTGAGCATATTGATTCGGTAAAATTCCTATAGAACATAATAGGGGAAAAGTTTACTGTTTTTTGAGTCGGGAGACGGGAGACGGGGTGATGGGGAAATTCAACTAATACCCTCAAACCCTAAAACCCCAACACCCAAACCCTTTTAACTGATAACTGATAACTGATAACTGATAACTGATAACTGATAACTGATAACTGATAACTGATAACTGATTATGAGTGATTTTGAGGAACTAGAGTCTAAAAAACGGGAAAAAGCCCTAGAAATGCAGGCCCATCGCGATAATTTGCTCTCACGGGTGACAAGATTACTAATTTCTCAAGATCTCCACTTGGCGATCGATCATACCCTAGAACTGCTCTGTCAATTTACCCAGAGCGCTCACTGTTACATTATTCAATATTCTACCTGTCGTCAGCAGTGGAGTATGGTTTATGAATACTGTCACCCCGACTATCCGCAAGTTGTCCCGATTCGGGAACAATCACAAAATCTCTCGACGGAAACCTTTCCCTGGTTTTCGGAACAATTATTAAACGGTATTCCAGTTAAAATAAACTCTTTAGAAGATTTACCCGCTACTGCTATCCCTGAAAGAACTATTCTCGCTCATAGTTCTACTCCCTGTCTCTTAATCGTTCCCATGTGGGATAGTTGTGGGATAACGGTGGGTTATCTGGGA
Source organism: Microcystis sp. LE19-10.1B (assembly GCF_027530565.1). Classification (NCBI taxonomy): domain Bacteria; kingdom Bacillati; phylum Cyanobacteriota; class Cyanophyceae; order Chroococcales; family Microcystaceae; genus Microcystis; species Microcystis sp. LE19-10.1B. The sequence continues at coordinate 2,467 of NZ_JAPZQM010000577.1, forward strand.
TTGGATGCAAGTGCAGAAAAGCAATGGACAGGGGAAGATGTCACCTTTGTGCGGTTGCTGGGAGAATTAATTGCGATCGCACAAAGTAGATATGAAGCGGAAAAAGAGTTAAAAGAAGCTAAAGAAGCGGCAGTTAAGGCAAATAAAGCTAAAAGTGAGTTTCTAGCTAACATGAGCCACGAATTACGCACTCCTCTTAATGCTATCTTGGGTTTTACTCGCTTAATATCCCGGGATAGCAGCATCAGCAGTGAATATCGCCAATATTTGGAAATTGTCAATCGTAGCGGGGAACATTTATTAGAGTTAATCAACGATATTCTAGAAATGTCGAAGATAGAAGCAGGAAGAACGGTTTTTAACCCTAGTAATTTCGATTTATACGCTCTTTTAGATAATATTGCCGAAATGCTCCGTCCACAAGCGCAGACAAAAGCTTTAAGCTTAATTTTTGATCGCAGCTCCGAGCTTCCTCAGTATATTTATACTGATGAAAGCAAATTGCGACAGGTGTTAATCAATCTCTTGGGTAACGGATTGAAGTTTACCGAGTCGGGAGGGGTAACTCTCCGGGGAAAATTAGGGGAGAAAAGAGGAGATTATCAGCGATTGCTTTGGGAAATTGAAGACACAGGCGCAGGAATCGCCCCAGAGGAGATTTATAAGCTATTTCAACCCTTTAACCAAACGGAAACGGGACGAAAATCCCAACAGGGGACAGGATTGGGTTTACCTATCAGTAAAAAATTTGTTGAGTTGATGGGGGGTGCGATCGGAGTTAGTAGTATTCTGGGTCAAGGAAGTATTTTTAGTTTTGATATTCAGGTGGGTTTGGTGGGGGAAAATGAGATTAAAACCGAAACCAATAGGGCAAAAGTAATCGCTTTAGAGGAAAATCAGCCTAAATATCGCATATTAGTCGTCGATGATCGACCGGAAAGCCGTTTGCTGTTGCTGAAACTCCTGGCTACCCTAGGATTATCCGTGCAAGAGGCCGCTAATGGTCAAGAGGCGATCGCAATTTGGCAAGCATGGCAACCTCATCTTATCTGGATGGACATGAGAATGCCAGTTAAAGACGGTTACGAAGCAACTAGGGAAATTCGGCGGTTAGAGGCTGATAATCGCGGAAAAACGGTGATAATTGCCCTAACTGCCAGTGCTTTTGAAGAGGATCGCGCCTTGGTTATTGCCGCAGGTTGTGATGATTTCGTGCGTAAACCTTTCCGAGAGGAAGTTATTTGGCAAAAAATGGGCGAATATTTGGGATTAAAATATATTTATGCCGATAATGAGCCAAATCAGCCCAATTATTCGCCAGTTTTCCTCGATTCCCTGCAATCCCTATTAAAATTAATCAGTCCCGACTGGATTGGACAATTGCAACAAGCGGCGCGAGAATGTGATGATGAAAAAATTATCGCCCTAACCGCAGAAATTCCCCCCGATTATGCTAACCTTGCCCAAGGTTTACAACAGTTAGCCGGAGAATTTTCCTTTGATGCGATCGAAACCATAATTAAAGATTTAAACATATCTTAAGAGAGTATTTTATCTATATCTCAAAAACGTGATATTCTAAAGGCATAAATCCCTAAATATGGCAATTTTAAAGGATGAAACTGTTAAAAATGCTCATCGGTACTTTCTTAATACTACCGATTTTTTCCGTTCATGCTCAAGTCCCCTCGCTTCCCCCAATCAAGCAAAATTCCCCCAATCTTGGTGATCTACCCAATGATCCCACCCAGCAGAAAAATTGGCTTTGTACCCAAGGAGATCAACGCATTGCCGTGGCTGCCAAAGAAGAGCAAGGTTGGAAAGAATTAATTGAAAAACAAGGTTGGCAATGTCGTGAGGGAAATACCGACATACCCGATAAAACTCTCGGCTTTTCCTGTGAACCAGAACAAACCCTCGGCCTCTTGACAGTTTACTGGTTAAATGGTAGTAATGGTCAACAACAATTAAGCCAATGGCGAGATAAATTAGCAGCACAACAGGGGATGGTTTGTACCATCAATAACGTGCAGTTATTCGATACTCAAGAAAATATACCCAACCCATCAAAACCATGATTAAATTAGCAGTTTTGCCTCAGTCTATCCTCCTGGGTATCAGTTTACTATTAAATAATTCTCTGCCCTTACTTGCCCAATCTACACCCCTGAGCGTGGATAATTTAAGAAACACCGTCTATAACATTCCTAATCGGGGTTCCGTAATTGTCAGCGATGGTATTTTTCAATCCAATGAGGGACAGATTTTAGGAGTGCAAGTCAGTCGAGAAGCTTTGATGGGGGACTATAATAATGATCAAAGGAATGATGGTATTGTCGTGTTAAGAGTGATTACCAGAGATCAACAGCAATTACATTATTTAGCCCTAGTGATCGATAATAACGGTACTGCCACTAACACCGATACTGTCCTGTTAGCCGATCGAGTAATTGTCGATAATCTGAGTGCCAAAGATGGTATGATCACCGTCAACATGAGAAGATTTCTCCCTCGGGATCCTTCCTGTTGTCCGTCGGGAGTTATCACCCAACAATTTGCGATTAATCCTAGTATTAATCAATTGACTTTACTGAGTACCAACGAAAGTCAACCCACCACCCCAAATGTGCAGTTAGTACCCGCTTCTCCCCTGAGAATTAATAATAATAATCTCCCCTTTCAACCTGCTGCTGGGGCCATCCAAATCCGCTTTTAACCTTATTTTCGGTGCGTTAGCATAGCGTAACGCACCCTACTGGATTGTTTGAGAAAAAATGACCTACAAATATCCCATCCAACGCTGGTATATTGCCGCGGCTAATCCCGAAAAAATCGAGGGGTTAGCGCGAGAAATGGGACTATCATCGTTATTAGCAACTATCTTAATTAATCGCGGTATTGATACCCCCGAATTAGCTAAAACTTATATAGATCCTGAAGCGGATACCTTACCCTCTCCCCTGGGGGAATTTCCCGACTTAGAAAAAAGTGTCAATTTATTAGTAAAAGCGATCGCTAGGGGCGATAAAATTGCTATCTGTGGGGACTACGATGCCGATGGCATGACCAGTACATCTTTACTGTTAAGAGCCTTGAGACATCTCGGTGCTAGGGTAAATCATGCCATACCCAGTCGCATGAAAGAGGGATACGGAATTAATCAGCGCATTGTCGAAGAATTTGCCGAGTCGGGAGTCGGATTGATTCTCACCGTTGATAATGGTATTTCCGCTCACGAACCGATCGCCCTAGCGATAGAATTAGGATTAAAAGTTATTATCACCGATCATCACGATCTGCCGCCAATTTTACCAAATGCCTCCGCTATTCTCAACCCAAAATTATTAACCCCTAACTCTCCCTATCAGGGATTAGCGGGGGTGGGAGTCGCCTATATTTTAGCGGTGACAACTGCCCAAAAAATGGGTAAATTACAGGGATTAACCGAGTCATTATTAGCATTATTTACCCTAGGCACTATAGCAGATTTAGCCCCATTAATCGGGGTAAATCGTCGCTGGTTAAAACGGGGTTTAAGAAAATTACCCAAATCCCAATTAGTCGGGATTCAATCCCTCATGCAAATAGCGGGAATTAGCGAGGAACAAAAGCAATTACAACCGGATGATATTGGCTTTAAATTGGGACCGAGAATTAATGCCATTGGCAGAATTGGTGATCCCCAGATAGTTATTGAATTATTAACCACCGATGAGGCGGGAATTGCCTTAGAAAGAGCGATGCAGTGCGAACAAATTAATCGTACTCGTCAAGAATTGTGCAAAAAAATTGAAGAAGAAGCGATTAAATTAGTGGAAGAAACGCCGATTCTTTGGCAACAAGATCGAGTTTTAGTATTAGTCGAAAAAGATTGGCATCATGGGGTAATTGGTATTGTGGCCTCCCGTTTGGTGGAACGCTACGGAGTGCCGGTTTTTATTGGTACTTACGAGGAAGAAGATCCAGGTAAAATTCGCGGTTCTGCCAGAGGAATTGAAGAATTTCACGTTTTTGAAGCCCTGCAATTTTGCCAAGATTTACTAGGAAAATTTGGCGGTCATAAAATGGCGGGAGGTTTTAGTTTACCCACAGCTAATTTACTAGCATTCAAACAAAGATTAAGTCAATTTTCTCACAAAATTTTACAAATAGAACAATTAAAACCTTTAATTAAAATTGATACTATCCTCGACTTTAAACAAATCACCCTGCAACTTTTTCAACAAATTGATAGTTTGCAACCCTGGGGAATTGGCAATGAATTACCCGTTTTTTGGACTCCTAACGTGCGAGTAGTGGAACAGAAAACTATCGGAAAAAATCATTTAAAATTATTGCTGGCTCAAAGCGATAATACCAGAATTAAAGCCCTAGCTTGGCGTTGGGGCGAATATTGTCCTTTACCAACGCGTTTAGATATTGCCTATAAACTCAAAGAAAATACTTGGAATGGTAATACAACCATAGAAATTGAATTAGTGGGAGTGCGATTACCCCAAGAAAATGATAGTATTAAAAAAGCAATTTTTATGCACGCCGAAAAAATGTATCAATGTAGTTTTTGGGGTGATGTAAACGAGATTCGCATCAAAAATGAACAGGGCGATATTTTAGTCGTGCAGAAAGGGCAGCGCATTGGTTTATTAGGCAAAAATCGACAACAAGCTAGAGAAGTCAACGTGACTGAACCCCGTTTTTATACTTTAATTAAAGTTGCCATCAAAGCTTTGGCTATCTAGCGCTGGCTGAATAAATCTAATACCAAATCCGTTTTTAAGTAGGGAGGCACAATTATTTGTAGGATGGGTTAGCGGTAGCGTAAACTATGCGGGCGTTGGGTTTCATGCTTCAACCCAACCTACGTTCATCTTATATTTAATTCCACCCACCCACTTAATAGTGTGATTAACTCTCAAGTTATGAATTGTTTCTCCCCACACCCCACACCCCACACCCCACACCCTACACCCCACACCCTACACCCTACACCCTACACCCCACACCCTACACCCCACACCCTACACCCCACACCCCACTTCCCCAACCCGATTTCCCCAAGGTAACAAAACCAGATATTCTACTAAATAGTCGCCTATCACACCAGCCTGATCTCGTGGTCGTCCAATGCAGTTTGCCAAGATATTAATCGCCAATCGCGGGGAAATCGCCTTAAGAATCCTTCATAGTTGCGAAGAATTGGGCATTAGAACCGTTGCCGTCCACTCTACCATCGATCGCCATGCCCTTCATGTTCAATTGGCCGATGAGAGTGTTTGTATTGGTCCGCCTCCGAGCAGCAAAAGTTACTTAAATATCCCTAATATCATCTCGGCTGCCCTAACACGCAACGCCACGGCCATCCATCCCGGTTACGGTTTTTTGGCAGAAAACGCCCGCTTTGCCGAAATTTGTGCCGATCATCAGTTAACTTTTATCGGTCCGTCCCCCAGCGCTATCCTGGCTATGGGTGATAAATCCACCGCTAAAAAAACCATGCAAAAAGCGGGAGTTCCCACTATCCCCGGCAGTGGTGGTTTAATTACCTCGGAAGCGGAAGCAAAACGTATCGCTGATGACATCGGTTATCCTGTCCTGATTAAAGCCACTGCTGGCGGTGGAGGGCGTGGGATGCGTCTTGTCAAGAGTGCAGATGAACTAGGTGATATGTTAAAAGCCGCCCAAGGCGAAGCAGAAGCGGCTTTTGGCAATTCGGGAGTATATCTAGAAAAATTTATCGAATGTCCCCGACATATCGAGTTTCAGATTTTGGCCGATAGTCACGGTAACGTAATCCATTTAGGAGAAAGAGACTGTTCGATTCAGCGACGACACCAAAAACTGCTAGAAGAGGCACCTAGCCCCTTCTTAACGCCCCATTTACGCTCAAAAATGGGTAATGCCGCCGTTAAAGCCGCTAAATCGATTAATTACGTCGGGGTGGGAACCGTGGAATTTTTAGTCGATAAACACGGTAATTTTTACTTCATGGAAATGAACACCCGTATTCAGGTGGAACACCCGGTCACGGAGATGATCACGGGGATGGACCTGATCCGAGAACAAATTCTGGTGGCACAGGGCGAAAAACTGCAAATTAAGCAAGATCAGGTGATATTTAGAGGGCATTCGATCGAGTGTCGCATTAATGCCGAGGATCCCGATCACAATTTTCGTCCTCACCCCGGCAAAATTAGCGGTTATCTGCCCCCCGGTGGTCCTGGTGTCCGCATGGATTCCCACGTTTACACCGATTACGAAATCCCCCCCTATTACGATTCCCTAATTGGTAAGTTAATTGTCTGGGGAGAAAATCGCGACATAGCCATTAAACGCATGAAACGCGCCCTCCGGGAATGTGCGATCACGGGAGTACCGACAACTATTGATTTCCATCGTAAAATATTGGAAACTCCCGCCTTTTTAGCTGGAGATGTTTACACTAATTTCATCCAGGAACATCTCTTGCCCTAGCGCGTTACCATAAATTTTAGACGAGAGTAGGTTGGGGATAATAATGACAGTAGAAGTTAAATTTAACTCGTTTCAACTCAACGATGAACAATTCTTTCAACTTTGTCAGGATAACCGAGATTTACGTTTGGAACGCAACCCAAAAGGAGATTTAATTATTATGCCACCGACTGGAGGAGAAACCAGCAATTCTAACGCTGGAATCACTGCCCAATTATGGTTATGGAATAACCTAAATAAATTAGGTGTGGTTTTTGATTCTTCTGGAGGATTTAAACTACCTAACGGGGCCGATCGCTCTCCCGATGCTGCTTGGATACCTTTAGAAAAATGGCAAGCTTTAACCCCACAACAAAAGGAAAGATTTTTACCTCTATCTCCCGATTTTATCATTGAATTAATGTCTCCTAGTGATAGCCTAGAAACCGCTAGGAAAAAAATGCAGGAATATTTAGATAATGGGACTTGTTTAGGTTGGTTAATCAATAGAAAAACTAGAGAAGTAGAAATTTATCGTCAAGGACAGGCAGTAGAAATTTTAACTAATCCAGAGAGTTTATCGGGGGAAAATATTTTATCTCAATTTGTCTTAGAACTTGATAATATTTGGTAATTCTATAATCCTATAAATATAAAAGAGAATCTATGATGACAGTAGTAGAAATTAAATTTGAATCTTGGCAACTCAGCGATGAACAGTTTTTTCAACTTTGTCAGGATAACCGAAATTTACGTTTGGAACGCAACGCAAAAGGAGATTTAATTATTATACCACCGACGGGGGGAAAAACGGCCAATAGTAACGGTAGAATCACCCAACAATTATTTAATTGGTCAGATAACAATGGTACGGGTATCGCTTTTGATTCCTCCACAGGATTTAAACTACCTAATGGGGCTGATCGCTCTCCCGATGCTGCTTGGATACCTTTAGAAAAATGGCAAGCTTTAACCCCACAACAAAAGGAAAGATTTTTACCTCTATCTCCCGATTTTGTCATTGAATTAATGTCTCCTAGTGATAGCCTAGAAACTGCTAGGAAAAAAATGCAGGAATATTTAGATAATGGGACTCGTTTAGGTTGGTTAATCAATAGAAAAACTAGAGAAGTGGAAATTTATCGTCAAGGACAGGCAGTAGAAATTTTAACTAATCCAGAGAGTTTATCGGGGGAAAATATTTTATCTCAATTTGTCTTAGAACTTGATAATATTTGGTAATTCTATAATCCTATAAAAGAGAATCTAAACATGATGACAGTAGTAGAAATTAAATTTGAATCTTGGCAACTCAGCGATGAACAGTTTTTTCAAATTTGTCAGGATAACCGAAATTTACGTTTGGAACGCAACGCAAAAGGAGATTTAATTATTATGCCACCAACCGGAGGAGAAACTGGTAATTCTAACGCTGGAATCACTGCCCAATTATGGTTATGGAATAACCTACATAAATTAGGTGTAGTTTTTGATTCCTCCACGGGGTTTAAACTACCGAATGGGGCCGATCGCTCTCCCGATGCTGCTTGGATACCTTTAGAAAAATGGCAAGCTTTAACCCCACAACAAAAGGAAAGATTTTTACCTCTATCTCCCGATTTTGTCATTGAATTAATGTCTCCTAGTGATAGCCTAGAAACTACTAGGAAAAAAATGCAGGAATATTTAGATAATGGGACTCGTTTAGGTTGGTTAATCAATAGAAAAACGAGAGAAGTAGAAATTTATCGTCAAGGACAGGCAGTAGAAATTTTAACTAATCCAGAGAGTTTATCGGGGGAAAGTATTCTGCCAGAATTTAGTTTAAATCTTACTTTGATTTGGTAAATCAGAGGTAGTGATTGCCGTTTAACGCTTTGCTTTGTTGGGCATTGTCTTCATCGATAAAATACCGAACTTGAGTTTTAAGGAAGATAGTCAGAATCAAGGATTTCTGCAAGGGTGAAGGGTGATTCAATCGGGAATAAATCAGCAGAGAGAAGATACTTTCTTACAGTATCTTCTCTGGCTGCTTGGTAACAATCTATCCAGATTTCAGGAATCAATCTTCTCAGACTTGGACTCTCTTTTAATAAGCGTTGAACTTGTCGGCGTTGTTCAACAATTGTGCTGCGCCATCCTTGAGCATTTGCTTCCTTTTCAGTTAGCCAGTAAGTCAATTTAAGCAAATGTTCGGCAATGACGGTTAAGCGACTTTCTAGTTCTCGTTTTTCACTCCTTCCCATCGTTTCAATTTCTTCGATCAAATTTTCCAGGTCTAATTTTTCAAAACGATGTTCTTTGAGTAAATTAGCGGTTTCTTGTAACCATCGGTAGAAATCTTCTTGATAAAGACTTTTACCTGAGGAGACTAAAGACTTTTCGATGCTCATTTGATGATGACCTAGAAAAAAGAATTCTTAGATAATTTAGAAGCGAATCCCCGATCTCAAAAAGATTGGCAGAATATCGCAGGATGACCCCTTAAAACATCAGAGCTTTAAATTTAAGCTAAAATTGGGTAAAACATCTTCACCCGATAAATCAGTGGGATTTTCTAATATTTCTACCTCTTTTCCTTGACGATAAATTTCAACTTGCCGATTCTGGGGATCGATTAACCAGCCTAACCTTGCGCCATTTTCCCTATATTCGAGCAGTTTTTTCTGTAATTTGTCAAGACTATCGGATTCAGAGCGCAATTCCACCACAAAATCGGGACAGAGGGGAATAAATCCCTTTTTCTGCTTAGGGGTTAAAGATTCCCAGCGTTCTCGACTCACCCAAGATAGATCAGGAGAACGAATCGCCCCATTTGGTAGTATAAATCCGGTGGAAGAGTCAAACCCGACTCCTAAAGCTTCGTTTTCTTCGCACCAGCGACCCAGTTGAGTCGTTAAGCTAAAATTACGCTGTCCTGATTCGCCACCTGTCGGGGGATTCACGATTAATTCTCCTTGGGCTGTACGTTCTAATTTTAAGTCACGGTTGACCGCAGCAAGGGCTTCAAACTGTTCAAGGGTGATAGAGAGAGCGATCGCGCTAGGAATTTCTAAGGAGAGGGTTTCGGGTGAGGTGGTAACTGCTAACATAGTCTTTTGATCCGGTGCAACTTATACTAAGTAGGTGGGTGTTAAAAATTGTCAGATACCCCCCTTATCAAGGGGGGCAAGGTAGGGTTGATTCATGAATCAACCCTACCCTGAATCAACCCTACCCTGAATCAACCCTACCCTGAATCAACCCTAGGGGCAGGGGGGATCAAAGACAAATCTATCTTCAATTTAATTGAAACCACTTACTATTAAAGATTATTTGTCAAGTTTCTGCACAGAATTCTTTAGCTTGCGCTGAACAAATTCCCGATTTTTTGGGGAAACTTCCACCTCGATCGGGCGGTTTCACTAAATAACAGGTTACAATAGCCAATAATTAACTAAATTTACCTAAAAACTATCGATCGTGTTCTACGCTATTGATTTCGGAACCAGTAATACCGTCATTACTCGTTGGAATGGGGCGACAAATAGGGCCGAAACCGTGAAATTATCGGAGTTATCCCAACAAATAGCCGACAATCCCCCCCTAATTCCCAGTTTACTCTATATTAAATCAGCCAATCCCCTGCAAGTAATTGCCGGTCAAGCGGTACGGGATCGGGGTTTAGATAGCGATCAAGATCCGCGTTTTTTTCGTCGCTTTAAACGAGGTATCGGGGCAAAAATTCAAGGATTTTTACCGGAATTAGAGGAAACTGTCCTCAGTTTCGAGGGGGTTGGCCAATGGTTTCTCGATAGCATCATCGACAACTTAAAAAACACCACCCCGGAAACCCCCCAATCTCTAGTTTTAACCGTTCCCGTCGATAGTTTTGAAAGTTACCGCAATTGGTTAAGCAATGTTTGTCAGGGATGGGAAATCGAACAAATTCGCCTAATTGATGAACCCACGGCCGCCGCTTTGGGTTATGGAACCACGGGTGATCAGGTGATTTTAGTGGTAGATTTTGGCGGTGGCACCCTCGATCTTTCTTTGGTACAATTAGATTTAGATAATCCTCAAAAAAATCAAGGTTTTATTCTCAAGTGGGGAGAAAAACTTTTAGGCAATAATTCCGCCCAAAAAACTAAACTAGCGAGAGTTTTAGCCAAGGCGGGGACAAATTTAGGGGGGTCAGATATCGACGATTGGATTGTCGATTATTTTGCCCAAAAGCAATCTTTAGCGAAAACTTCCCTGACTACTCGTCTAGCAGAAAGATTAAAAATTAAACTTTCTTCCCAATTAACCGCCGAGGAGGTATATTTTGATGAGGAAAATTTCGAGAGTTATGAGTTAAGCTTAGATCGAGAACAATTGACCGATATTCTCCGACAACAAAACTTTTTTAATCAATTAGATGATTTAATGACGGGAGTTTTGCAACAGGGAAGACGCAATGGAATTGAAGTTAGCGACATCGATGCGGTGTTATTAGTTGGGGGAACTGTACAAATTCCGGCGGTAAAAGATTGGGTGCGACAGTATTTTGATAGTAGTAAAATTAAAGAGGATCGACCCTTTGAAGCGATCGCTTTGGGAGCGTTACAATTAGCCCAAGGTTATCAAGTCAAGGATTTTCTCTATCATAGCTACGGCATTCGTTACTGGAATCGTCGCAAAAATGCCCACGCTTGGCATCCAATTATTAACTCTGGACAACCCTATCCCATGGAAAAACCCGTGGAATTAGTCCTAGGTGCTTCCGTGGACAATCAACCTAGCATTGAATTAATTATCGGCGAATTAGGGACGGAAAGGGGGGCAATGGAGGTCTATTTTGATGGTGATAAATTAATTACTCGTTCCCTCGGTAATGGAGAAACTAGCGTTCAACCCTTAAATGATCGCGAGGGGGCCCGATCAATCGCTAAACTCGATCCTTTAGGTTTTCGGGGTAAAGATCGCATTAAAGTGCAGTTCTGGATTGATGATCAGTGTTTCCTGCGGATTAATGTGGAAGATTTACTCAGTCAAGAATTGTTACTAAACAATCAAATTGTCACCAAATTAAGCTAGGGTTTACGGCAAAAAGTTGCTCGTGGGGGCAGGGTGTGGGGTGTAGGGTGTGGGGTGTGGGGTGTGGGGTGTGGGGTTTTACCGATTTTGAGGTAGTCAGTTACCTAATTTTCAGGGAAAAAGTCCAGGGATTTTACCCCGGATCACTCCAATGGTCAACACTTTTTGAGGGAAAAAAGTCTAAAAGCCTTATCTAACAAGGTTTTTAGATTTATTCAGCAAACCCTACCTAATTTTTAGGAAAAAATTACCTGAATTTTACCCCCGCTTACTCCCATATCTGGTACTTTTTGATTTCCAAAAAGTCTAAATTTTAGATTTATTCAGCCTGCTCTAAGCTAGGCTTGGCTTCAGGCAAAAATCAAGTGCAGACTCATAGTAAGTTTGCACTGATATTATCGCAATATTCTGTTTTACCGGTGGCTTTATCGACTGTGATCGCGCACGGGGATCGGGATTAGTTCGGGTTCGGGTTCGGGTTCCGGACCAAAAACACTCTCGATTAGTTTGCGCGCCCATTCTCTCAACTTGTCTATCACTTCATCTAAATAGTCCATTGACCAAATGGCTCCTTTGAGATACTAGCTATGAGTTTTCGTCGATTGATCCCCGCAACAGCTTGATTCTAGAGAATTTTAACTAATTTTCATCGTTTGGCTGTTAAATCTGACGAGCGGGGGAATCTATATCTTGTATTTATATTAAGCTTAACATAACTTTTTAGTCTGAGTATATATTCTTGGCAATTCTTTTTTAAGATATTGTTAATAAATTCCGGCGTAGGCGATCGAGGGCGGTATAAGCACTAATCTGGCGAATAGTCAAGCGATCTCGATTTTCTCCGAAACGATGCTCTGATACGGTGACATTTCCGTCAGGACTGGCTAAACCGATATAAACTAGGCCCACGGGTTTTGTCTCACTGCCTCCTCCTGGTCCGGCAATACCCGTGATACTGATCCCCCAATCCGTAGCGAGGCGTTTTTGCACCCCTAGCGCCATCTGTTGGGCAATAATGGCACTGACAGCCCCGAAATTAGTTAAATCCCCTTCATTTACGTCTAAGAGGGCAACTTTTACCCGATTATCGTAGGAAATAACCCCACCCCCAAAATAATCGGAACTGCCGGCGATTTGGGTGATAATTTCCCCTAATCCCCCTCCAGTACAGGATTCTGCCACACTCAAAGTTTGTTTTTGCCGCCGCAAAAGTTCCCCCACCACCGCAGGTAAAGTATCATCATCAGCCCCAAAATAATCTAATCCGGCGATTTCCTTAATTTCCGTCGCTACCGGTTCAATTACCTGCAAAGCAGCCTGTAAAGAAGGGGCTTTCGTCGCAATTCGCAAACGCACTTCGCCTAAACCAGCATAGGGGGCAACGGTGGGATTAGTCAGATCAAATAAATGGACAACTTTTTCCGCTAAAGCTGACTCACCGATACCGCGAAATTTCAGAGAACGACTATAAATCCTCTCTTTGCCCCATCCTTGACTTTCTAGGTAGGGAATGGCCGTTTCTACCCACATTCTCTTCATTTCTGAGGGTACTCCGGGGAAAGTGAGAATAGTTACGTTAGTCTCTGGTTGCCAGATCATGCCGGGGGCGGTTCCGGTCGGATTTGGCAAAAAATCGGCTCCCACAGGTATTAAAGCCTGTTTACTGTTACTAGGAGGCATTTCTCGCCCTAAACTCGTAAATTTAGCCTCGATTTCCGCTAAAATCTCTTTATCTTCTCTGAGGGGCGTTTGGAAAAAATCGGCGATTGTTTCTGTGGTTAAATCGTCGGGAGTCGGTCCCAGTCCCCCGGTAAAAATTAAAATTGAGGAACGTTCTCGGGCAATAGCGATCGCTTTTTTCAGTCTTTCTACATTATCCCCCACCACCGTTTGATAATAATGGGGAATGCCTAATTTTGCCAATTCTAGGGCTAAATATTGGGCGTTAGTATTAACTATATCCCCTAATAATAATTCCGTTCCTACACAAATAATTTCAGCGGCCATAATTTTTGACAATTAGCTTAAGATTTTCAATTTTGATCATTAACTGATCTCCTGTCACCATCGTTCGATCAGGTTTCGGTAACGATGGTACTGGAAGTTAACCCTACCAGTGCGCTCCAGTATTATACCAGTAAGCTATCAACAATCAAAGTCTTGTATATTAGACCTCTTGTAAAAATCAAAAATTGTTGTTAGGGTTAGGAGTCAGTAGCCGGTCGTCAGGAGTCAGGAGAATTAAGAATGAATGGCTCTTCGGTTTGTGTTATGCAATGGAGGGGGGTTATAAGGGATGGAACCCTTATATAGAAAGGCATTTAGCGATTTTTGTCAATTGTTTTTTATCTAGAGCGAACTAATCAATTAAGTCTCTTGCCAGATAAGGATT
>NZ_JAPZQM010000598.1:0-2455 GCF_027530565.1 Microcystis sp. LE19-10.1B
AACCCTTATATAGAAAGGCATTTAGCGATTTTTGTCGATTGTTTTTGATCTAGAGCGAACTAATCAATTAAGTCTCTTACCAGATAAGGATTTAGTCGATTTATGACCCCCTATCGAACCATACCAAGTAACGAAGAACCACTTTTGAGCGACTTCGATAATAATAGGATTATTGGTGTGGAATTGTCCATAGGGAAATTTATAGTATAAATTGAGAGCGATCAGCAGCTCATCCCTTGTCCATAAATTCTTAGTCATAGCCCTTGGAAAATACCACCATCAGCCCTGAAATTACTGCTCAAATCAAATCGGGAAAAACTTCGCGCACTGCTGGATGAATTAACCGATGATTGGCGACATTTAACCCCTTAGCGAGGGAAACATCTTGATCTAAGGCTTTTACCCCATGGTCGGCTAATTTAATAACGTAGGGTAGGGTACTATTATTTAAAGCTTGAGTTGCCGTCCAGGGTACTGCTCCAGGCATATTAGGCACTCCATAATGTACTACTCCCGACTCCAGGTAAGTCGGTTGACTGTGGGAAGTGGCCCGCAGGGTTTCCACGCAGCCTCCTTGGTCCACTGCCACATCGACAATTACGGAACCAGGGTTCATTTTGGCGACTAAAGAGCGAGAAACCAGCGTCGGCGCTCGTTTTCCTAAGACTAGCACTGCCCCAATCAATAAATCGGCCTTAGGAACCACATTTTCTAATTGTGCCGAGCTACTATAAAGCAATTCTACCCGCGAACCGAATAAAGTCTCTAAATAGGCCAAGCGCTCGACGTTAATATCTAAAATAGTTACTTTTGCCCCCATACCGATGGCAATTCTGGCCGCTTCCGTACCCACCACACCACCGCCAAGGATAACCACTTGTCCGGGACTCACCCCGGGGAAACCCCCCAGTAAAACTCCCCTACCTCCCTGTTGTTTTTCCAGATAGCGGGCCCCAAATTGTACCGAAAGACGACCGGCAATAACACTCATGGGAGTTAAGAGAGGCAAACGACCATCGGCAAGCTCGACCGTTTCATAAGCGATCGCAGTTGTTCCCGACTCGATTAATGCTTCCGTTAAATAGCGCTCGGCCGCTAGGTGTAAATAGGTGAATAGGAGAGCTTCTTTATTTAAAAAGCCGTATTCTGTCTTAAGCGGCTCTTTTACCTTGACAATTAGCGGTTTATCCCAAACTTGGGCCGCTTTTTCCACAATTTTGGCCCCGGATTTTTGGTAATCTTCATCGCTGAATCCAGCACCCAATCCGGCGGCCGTTTCCACAAATACCCTGTGACCGCGATCATTGAGTACACGCACACTACTGGGACTCAAACCGACGCGAAACTCTTGATCTTTAATCTCTTTGGGAACACCTATTTCCATGGTTTGCTTCTGGGGGACTATTTCTAACTAGGGTATGCTGAAAAAGTTTTTCGGTGGGGGTAGGGTGTGGGGTGTGGGGTGTGGGGTGTGGGGTGTAGGGTTTTAGCCATTTTCAGGGGAAAAGTGCCTGAATTTTCCCCCAGATCACTCCAAGGGCCAGTACTTATCGAACAATGTTTTTAGATTTATTCAGCCAACCCTATAGTTGCGAGTTATCAGGCATACTATTGGGGAATTTTAGCGACTTTTTTGGTATTCTTCCAGCAAATCGATTAAATCTATCTGACATTTGCTGGGTAACAAATCTGCCAGGGAAACTTGCAGATGACCACCTCCGAGGGTGACTTTTATCTCCCGCAGGATAGACATGACTGCATTCTCACTTAAGCTGTCGTTTTCGAGCAAAGGGAAGACTTTTTCAGCAACGACGCTGTGTAAATGTGCTTCCCGGAGATAGAGATGCCATTTAGCCACGTCAATGTAGATATTGTCGCCGATTTGGGCCGCCAGATTTTCGATGTCCTGAGTTGTGTTAGCCATGGGATGTTACCGAGTAGTTAGCGATCGCCGCTATATAAATCAAATGTCCCACCAATAGAATAGCCCAAATTCCCGTGAACAGATTTAACCAAGTCCAATCGGAGAATTTAATGATATGAAAGAACCACAACCCTGAATTAATCGCTAAAAAACCCGCCACATGAACGGCGAAATTCATGCGATCATCTAAACGTCGGAAAGCGGGATCGTTTTTGCGGTCGGGTTGACGGGGCCAACGGGGAGGCATAAGCAGTGATCAGTTATCAATTATCAGTTATCAGTGTACCGTTTTTTTTAGCTAAGTAGGTAGGTGTTAAAAGTTCTCAGACACCCCCCTTATCAAGGGGGGACTAAGGGGGGACTAAGGGGGATCGGCACCCCCCTTATCAAGGGGGGACTAAGGGGGGATCGGCACCCCCCGTATCAAGGGGGGACTAAGGGGGGATCGGCCCCCCCCTTAGCAAGGGGGGACTACGGTGGGATCGGCACCCCCCTTATCAAGGGGGGACTAAGGGGGGATCGGCACCCCCC
>NZ_JAPZQM010000215.1:0-1062 GCF_027530565.1 Microcystis sp. LE19-10.1B
GTTGTTGATGACGGTGAGCTTCTCTTTGTAATTGTTCCCGCACAGTCAACAGTTTAGATAAACAAGCGAGAATTCCCTCAATCGTGACAGGATTGCGATAGGGTTCCAATAGACAAGGGGTTTGAGCTAATTTGCCCAATAGGCCTAATTCGGGCGGCATTTCTGGGGAAGTCGGTCGAAAATACACATCGATTTCTTGAGTTTCTGCCGTCACATCAAGGCTAGTTTTCACGTCACCGGAAGAAGAGAGAAAGGTTTCGAGGTAGTCTTTCACTAAATTTATCCCAAAGAAAGCGAGTCAAGACCTAAGTTATTAAATCAGTGATGATGATTATTTTATCATCTTCAAAGCTTATTTATTAGTTCAGCCAATTAATTAAGTCAGCTTGACTCTTAAAGTCTAGCAATGCTTCTCCTAAGTCTTCTAATTTTTCTACTGAGAGTTTTTGGATAGTTTCAGTAATATGCGGGGGCAGTTCACCAAAACGTCGGTTAAGCAAGCGTAGCACTAGGTTGGCTTCTCCTTTTTGAAGTCCGATAGCTTCTCCTTCTTGAATGCCTTCGATTCTGCCTTTTTGAAGTCCGATAGCTTCTCCTTGTTGAATAGCTTTTTCTCTATCTTGTTCGTATAAAGGGGCTAAACGCATAATAAATTTACTCTCCTCCTGGGTTCTTTTGGGTAAGGCTTGCAAGTTCCTACTCAAATTGTATAATAATTTTAAGGAAGCTGATTTAAAGGGATGACTAGAAGACAAGGCCTCTAATTCATCAATCGCTCTGCTTCTGGTTCCTCCTCTGCCTAATAATCTTAACCAAAGGGTTTCAGGGGTTTCGGGTAATTGATGCAGGACAATAAGGGATGTATTTAATGCTGGAGGTAAAAAATAAATTCCTTCTCCCCAATCTGGATGATTGAGAGCGGAAAAAGCAGTTATAATCCTCTGACTGGCAGTAGGAGTTAGTATCCATAGTCTAGGAATATTTTCTGCTAATAAGGGTTGTTGATGACGGTGAGCTTCTCTTTGTAATTGTTCCCGCACAGTCAACAGTTTAGATAAACAA
>NZ_JAPZQM010000617.1:0-7599 GCF_027530565.1 Microcystis sp. LE19-10.1B
TTATTCGATCACGGGAGCGATTAACTCGCGTCTTTCCCCCGAAATAACTTTCACCTTACCTTCCTCATCGATATCGACCATGGCAGTATCCCCATCAGAAACCCGTCCGGAGAGAATTTCCTCAGCCAGAACATCTTCCAATAGACGCATAATCGCACGACGTAAGGGACGAGCGCCGTAGGCCGGATTATAACCTTCCTCGATCAAGCGTTCTTTAAACTTATCAGTAACAGACAAAGTAATATTTTGTTCTGTCAGACGTTTAAACACATCCTTGAGCAGGATTTCGGCGATTTCCTTGACTTCTTCCTTATTGAGTTGACGGAAGACAATAATCTCATCAAGACGGTTGAGGAATTCAGGGCGGAAATACTGTTTTAATTCCTCATTAACCAGCGATCGAATGCGATTATACTGGGCCTCGGCTTGATTATCGGCAAACTCGAAACCTAAACCACCGCCACCCTTCTCGATCACCTTAGAACCGATGTTCGAGGTCATGATCAACAGGGTATTTTTAAAGTCCACCGTGCGACCTTTGGCATCGGTCAAACGTCCATCTTCAAGGATTTGCAGAAGCATATTGAAGACATCGGGGTGAGCTTTTTCGATTTCGTCGAATAGCACCACCGTATAAGGACGACGACGCACCGCTTCCGTTAATTGTCCCCCTTCGTTGTAACCAACGTAACCCGGAGGCGAACCGATTAACTTAGAAACCGTGTGCCGTTCCATGTATTCCGACATATCGAGACGGATCATCGCATCTTCGGAACCAAAGAAATAAGCGGCCAGAGCTTTAGTTAACTCGGTTTTACCTACCCCCGTTGGACCGGAGAAGATAAAGGAAGCAATGGGACGGTTGGGATTTTTCAGACCGACGCGAGCGCGACGAATGGCGCGAGACACCGCTTTAACTGCGTCCTCTTGACCGATGAGACGCTGATGCAGGGTATCTTCCATGTGCAGCAGTTTCTCGGATTCGGTTTCGGTCAGTTTGTTGACGGGAACCCCAGTCCAAGAAGCGACGATGTGAGCGATTTCCTCGGCATCCACAAAGGGTTCATCGTTGCCATCTTCGCCTTTTTTGGTGGAAGCGAGATTCCGTATCTGGGTTTTGATTTCCATTTCCCGATCGCGCAATTCCCCGGCTTTCTCGAAGTCTTGACCGCGCACCGCATCATCTTTTTGTTTGAGAATTTGCCGCAGTTCTTTATCTAATTCCTTGGCTGCTGGGGGCAATTGGGAATTAATCAAGCGCACTCTCGAACCAGCTTCATCGATTAAATCGATCGCCTTGTCCGGTAAAAAGCGATCGCTAATGTAGCGATCGGACAATTTCGCCGCCGCTTCTAGTGCTTCGTCTAGGATTTTTAATTTGTGGTGCTGTTCGTAGCGTTCCCGGAGACCGTAGAGAATTTCGATCGTTTCTTCTACGGAGGGTTCACCGACCATAACCGGTTGAAAACGTCTTTCTAGAGCCGCATCCCGTTCGATATGTTTGCGGTACTCATCCAAGGTCGTCGCCCCGATACATTGTAGTTCTCCCCGGGCCAAAGCCGGTTTGAGAATATTGGCCGCATCGATCGCTCCTTCGGCTGCCCCGGCACCGATGAGAGTATGAACTTCATCGATAACAAGGACGACGTTACCCGCTTGGCGAATTTCGTCCATGATTTTTTTGAGGCGTTCCTCAAATTCGCCGCGATATTTGGTTCCCGCCACTAACAAGCCGATATCGAGGGTGACAACCCGTTTTTCTTCGAGAATGTCGGGAATATCCTTGTTAGCGATGCGTTGGGCCAATCCTTCTGCGATCGCTGTTTTACCTACCCCCGGTTCTCCGATTAGGACTGGGTTATTTTTGGTACGACGACCGAGAATTTGGATGACGCGCTCGATTTCCTTTTGCCGGCCGACCACGGGATCGAGTTTACCCTCGCTGGCCATTTGGGTGAGATTGGAACCGAATTCGTCAAGAGTGGGGGTTTTAGTGCGACCTTGGGAAGATGAACCGGCGGCCACTTCGGCGGTTTCCCCTAACATTCTGATCACTTGGGTGCGAACTTTCGAGAGATCCACCCCGAGATTTTCCAGAACCCTAGCGGCCACACCTTCCCCTTCGCGAATTAGTCCTAAAAGGAGATGTTCTGTGCCAATATAGTTATGGCCCAGTTGACGGGCTTCTTCGAGGGAGAGTTCTAAAACTCGTTTGGCTCTGGGGGTGAAGGGAATTTCCACGGCTACGAATCCGGAACCGCGACCGATGATTTTCTCCACCTCCACGCGCGCATCTTTGAGATTGACACCCATGGACTTGAGGACTTTGGCGGCAACTCCCGTTCCCTCTCCAATTAGTCCTAGTAAAATCTGCTCTGTTCCCACGAAGTTATGGCCAAGGCGGCGGGCTTCTTCTTGGGCGAGCATGATTACTTTAATGGCTTTTTCCGTAAATCTTTCAAACATAGCCTATCCATCACCTACACAAGCGACCCTAGATATGCTGATTTTAGCACGGCTTTTTAGTTTAGCCCTCTTTCAGTGATCAGTTATTGGGGAGCGGCCTGGAAACCTGCCGATAAGTGGTTCACCCTTGCATAATCCCCTAGGCTCGTGGTCATCCCCATCTCTCGATCGCTTGACTATCGATCGCCCATTTTCAGGTCAAAACTCGAAGTATAAGCAGATTAAATATTACTACCTATTGACAAATGAGTATATATGTTGTATGTCGGTGTAACATACAGAAAGTTGACCCATATCGTTACTCTGGAGACTGTTATGCAGAAAGTTTTCGTATAATATGTAGTTAGGCACAATAAAATAAGCTATTTAAATATGTTCGTTAAATAAGTACATGAATATTAATATATCCATCATCGACCAACGCTTAGTATCAGTTAGCAAAGACATTCGTCAAAAAGCTTCTGAAGAACTACGAATCACAGATGAAGGCCGGCTTAAGTCTTTGGCTTTTGTATATCTGTGCGTTAAAACCATTTTAGATTTAGATGGAGATGATGTTTTTGATTGCTTAACAGAAGGAGGTGGTGACTTTGGAGTAGATGCTATACATATCTCAGAAGAATATGACGGTGAATTTACAGTTAGTTTATTTCAGGCAAAATATAAGAACAACCTAGAAGGAAACTCTAACTTTCCTGAAGAAGGTATAAAAAGTTTAATAAACGCAATTAATTACTTATTTAATCCAGCAGCCAAACTAGAACATATTAATCAACGACTGCTTGTGAAAGTGGAAGAAGCTCGTAGCCTAATCCGGGATGGCTATATTCCCCAAGTTCGGACAATAGCTTGCAACAATGGGCTGAAATGGAATTTATCTGCTCAAGAGGCTATTGATCGTGCTGAGTTTGGAGATCAGGTGACATGGGAATATGTTAATCACGAGCGTTTAGTCAAAATTCTTCAAGCTTCTAAACCCGTAAAAGATACTTTGCAGCTAAGTGGCAAAGCTATTGTGGAAGATATGGAGTTTAGCCGAGTACTGTTGGGTAGAATTTCGGTGACAGAAATTGCCACACTTATAGAGCGACATGGAGAACGTTTATTAGAGCGCAATATTCGTCGCTACTTGGGTTTACAAGGAAATCGCGTAAATGAGGGTATCCGTCATACTTTAACTAGCGATGAAAAAAACAATTTTTACTTTTATAATAACGGGGTCACGTTGATTTGTGATAGTTTCTCATACAACGCATTGCAAGATGGCGATTACAAAGTGCGTGTTGAGAATTTACAAATCATTAACGGTGGTCAAACGTGTATGACCATATTTAAAACCTTGCGAGAACCAGATTTAATTCATCAAAATGCCCAAGCTTTTGTTCTTTTAAGACTCTATCAATTGCCTCGTGAAAATGAAGGTTTAGTTCAAAGAATTACCTACGCAACCAATAGCCAAAATCCAGTAGATCTCAAAGATTTACGTGCTAATGATGAGCGCCAGAAAATATTGGAAAAGGATATTGAGCAATTAGGATTTAACTACAGGACTAAACGTTCCAATACTCCTACTCGCTCTGCTGATATTACTTCAGGAGTAGCTGCTGAGGCAGTATTATCCGTTTGGCGAAGAAAACCTCATCAAGCAAAGTTTTTCTCTCGTGAACATTTTGGGAAACTGTATGATACAATCTTTACTGACCAATTAAATGGAGCGCAAATCGTAATAGCTGTTCAGCTTTACAGAATTGCAGAAAACCGCCGCAAAAGACCTGAGTCTACTGACCCAGATTTTGTCCGCTATGCTTCCTGCTTTATTGCAATGCAGATGGGACAAAAACTTTTGGCTGATATGAAAGTTCAGATGAAAGATATTAGTCATCAAAATTTTCAATCAGCCCAAATGCTTATTGATCAAAATGGGGAGAGTTACTTTAATGCTTCATTACAGGATATTAAACAGGCACTTCAGGATCTTTATGGAGAACAAGAGATTTCCTTGCAGCAGCTATCTGCAACATTTCGACGTGGTGATTTAATAAGTAGACTTCAATGAATCAAATCGGTTCAATAATTCGACTTCTTTTCTTGCAAACTCGCTTAACCTAACTTGACCGTTAGCTGAAATATTGGTGAATTTTCAAAGTTGCCTGTTGCTGTGTGACTTCACAGATTAATATAGTGCGATGCCAAAGGCACTGCGTAGCAGAGCGCAATCTTGTAGGGTGCGTTCCCTAAAACAACTTCTACCGCTTCAGCGATCGATTTTGGGGAACGCACCATGAACATTGATTGAAACTGTGAGTCTAAGTGCGATGCAGCCTTTGTGGTCCCAGTTGGGGAATGTTAGCGAAGATTGCCAATGTTGAGGTTAAAATAGAGGGGCAAAAGTGGCAACGGGGTCAGGACAATGACAGTTAATCAACTCCGCTACAGCAAAGAAGAATTCGCCCGACGTGGTAATGAGATTTATCAATCTCAGGTGCGCCCCCAAGTCGAGGAAGGCAATCATGGGAAGATTGTAGCCATAGATATTGAAACAGGTGCTTTTGAGCTTGCCAATGACACAATAACTGCTTCTAATCGATTGCTTGAACGAAACCCTGATGCTCAAATCTGGCGTGTCCGAATTGGACATAAAGGCGTTCACCGCTTTGGCGTAGGTCGTCTGCTTTAACTTTATGATGAACGGAATTGTTGATCAAAACTGCGAGGCAAGGCTTAGGTTAGTCGTAAGCAATGAGAGTAAACAGAGGCAAGTAATTGATGCTGTTATTGATACAGGGTTCACAGGCTTTTTGACCTTACCTCTGACAGTAATCAACAGCCTCAACTTACGGTTGTATAGCCGTGAAGAGGGAACATTAGGGGATGGAAGTACCTGTATCTTTGACGTTTACAGTGGTCTTGTTATTTGGGACGGTGAATATCGGTATATTGATGTTAACGCAGCTGAAACAGACCCTTTAGTTGGTATGAGTTTACTCTACGGCTATCGGATGCAACTTGATGCGATCGAGGGTGGAATAGTCGTAATTCAGTCATTGAACAGTTTAAGCTAATCGGGTGTGGAACGGTCTAACAACGTTAGTGCGATGCCGAAGGCACTGCGTAGCAGGGCGCATCGCTTCGTAGCGACAGTTTTGCACAGATTGGGATAAAATACAGATCTAACTAGCGCATTTCAAATGAGCGAAACTGTTTACGTTGAAACTAGCGTGGTTGGTTACTTAACAGCCAGACTCAGCAATAACTTAATCCTCATGGCAAACTTGGGGATTACCCAAGAGTGGTGGGACACACGCCGAGAGCAATTTACGCTTTATATCTCCCCCCCCCTAAAGCCTCTGATGATGCGCTTCATATTGCAGTTGCTACATTTTACGGAATTGACTATCTTTTAACTTGGAACTGTAAGCATATTGCCAATGCTCAAATACAAAAGAAACTAGCACAAATAAGTATAGAAGCAGGATATGATCTGCCAACGATTTGTACACCTAATGAACTAATGGGAGATTAATTATGTGGAAAGATGAAGTTCTAGAAGAAATTTACAGAATACGTGAAGAACACGCGAAGTCCTTTAACTATGATTTGCAAGCAATTTGCAATGATCTTCGTAAAAAACAATCCACTAGCAGCAGACAAATTATTTCGACTCCACTCAAACCTCGCAGTCAACCGCATAACAAATCGTTGCATCCGACCGCCTAGAGATGATCTGATAGAAGTTGAAGATTCTCTGTGGCGGCTGAACTCAGCCGTTAGAGCGATCGCAATCTTGTAGGGTGCGTTCCCTAAGGCAACTTCTACCGCTCCAGCGATCGATTTTTGGGAACGCACCATGCACATTGATTGAAACTGTGAGTCTAAGCCGCGTAGGTTGGGTTGATCGAAACAAGACTGGGGCGAAAATAGCTCAATTCGCTTGAAAAAGCGAAACCCAACCACCCCAAAGGTTACTCTTTGTTGGGTTTCCTTGGGTCAACCCAACCACAATAATTGCTGCTCTATTGATCGCCCATTTTCAGACCAAAACTCGAAATATAAGCAGATTAAATATTACTACCTATTGACAAATGAGTATATATGTTGTGGCCCTATATTTTTGTTAATGGTGAGGTGCAAGGTCTCTGGTTTTGGGAAACTCTAGAACTGCGGAAGGGGCTGTAAGCGAACGGTAATCAGTTATCATTAAGAAAACGCCGGATCGTTAACCTAACAGAATTAACCCCACAATCCCACCCGAAAAGCTTGAAAAACAGGGAACCGGTTATGCCAACCACCTACAATTGCGATTTAATTCTCTGGGCCCGGGATACGGCTCAACTTTTGCGGGAACAACGCTGGGATGCCATTGACTGGGAGCATTTAATCGAGGAAATCGAGGATTTGGGGAAAAGTGAACGCAGTGCGATTGGTTCTCAAATGGAGCGAATTTTGCTTCATCTGCTCAAGTGGCAATATCAACCCCAACGGCACTCCGATAGTTGGCTGGATTCCATCAATGATGGGCGATCGCAAATTCGTCGCAAATTAGAGGATAGTCCCAGTCTACGCGGTTATCCCGCGCAAATTTTGGATAAGGAATACACCAGAGCGCGTCGAGAGGCCGCCAAACAAACAGGTTTAGTCCTCAGCATTTTTCCCGAGTTTTGTCCCTATACTATCGCGCAGGTGATCGAAGATTGGTGGCCCCAGTGATAGCCTTGATTAAAGGTTAAATAATCCTAAATCTGGTTATTAAAGACTGATTATTTATTCTCCCTTTTTGCATGAGTGCATGAGCAGAAAACGGGTTTCTCCGAGAAACCCGTTTTCTGTGCGTTACTCAACGGATTTAGGATTATGTGACAGTTGAGGGTGCGGAATGTGGGATTGAGCGCCCATTTTCAGACCAAAACTCGAAGTATAAGCAGATTAAATATTACTACCTATTGACAAATTAAGTATTTTATGTTACAGAACGGGGTGATATACAGAAAGTTGACCGGGAGCATCCCAGTTTTGCAATGAGTAAAAATACTCAGGCAATATCGCCGTTGAGATAAGCACAACGTAGCTTCAAATACTGAGGAACATTCTCTGCTTTCCATTGTGCTCCCACAATTTTCATTCTTGCACCTATTT
>NZ_JAPZQM010000745.1:0-10629 GCF_027530565.1 Microcystis sp. LE19-10.1B
TGTACAAGGATCGACTTAAGACTTTTGCAAGAGGTCTATTGTAGGGGTAATTCATGAATTACCCCTACACCTATTACCTAGTCCAGTAACCCACCACCATTGACAGTGGTTGATGTAATCATCTGATGAACTATGACTAGGAACCTAGTTAAGAGTAGATTAGAGATGAAGATTGATTGAATAAACCAATCATAGTTAAGAGCGTTGGAAAAGAGGGTCTGTAGGCGCACGGATTTTCCATTATGAATATAGTATCCTGTCAAGCTGCCTTTGTCAAGAGAAATTTTGACAACATCCAAAAAAACGTAATTGTAGGGGTAATTCATGAATTACCCCTACACCTATTACCCAGTCCAGTAGGGTGCGTTAGACGGCCAAAATTTCCGCTTTAACTTCAAGCTAACAATCCGTCGTAACGCACCACCATCGACTGTGGTTGAATTGATAACTGATTACTGCTCACTTATAACTGATTACTGATAACTGATAACTGATAATAACCCTTGAGCGCCAAAACGGACAACATCGGTACAAAATAACCCCGTTTCCTCCCGCACAGTTTCTATAGCTTTAACTGCCGCCTCCGGACTAAGATGAAAAGTATTTAAACTAATCCCCTTTACCTTCACCTCCCCGAAACTTCCCCCGGCGCTGGCAGTCATTTCGTAGAGTTTAATCACTTCCGTTAGGGGAGGGATGAGAATATCTGGTAAATCCTTGATATGAATTTGTCCAGCGCGATGGACGAGAATTAACCCCGTTGGTTGACTGCCACGCATTAAGGGCAAGGTAGCAGTGGATCCAGGGTGTAAAAGAGAGCCTTGACCCTCAATAAACAAAATATCGTTATTTTCTGCCGATTCTAACACCAAAGCCTCGATCGCACCAGCAGCATAATCGACGCGCACCGCATCCAAGGGTACACCTTTTCCCGCGATCATAATTCCCCCCTGTCCAGTGGCTAAAAATTGCGATTTTAGCCCTTTTTCTGAGGCTGCTCGATGTAATTCGATGCTAGTGGACATTTTGCCCACACTCATATCCGTCCCTACCGTTAGAATACGCTGACAGGTTAAATTTTTCGCCCGCGCTTGCCCAATTTTTAAGTCTTGGGGTTCCAGACGGATATCCCAAATCCATTGATCCGGTTTAAGCTGAGAAAAAAGGGGTTTTAGGGGTGTATGGAGTCCATTAACGAGGGATAACCCTGCCCTTACCCCCTCTTTGATTTCTTCTAGCCAATGGGGTGGTAAAATGCCTCCTGAGGGTGCGATGCCAATTAACAGGGTATCGGGATGATAGGTTAGAGCTTCCCTAACAGTAGCAACAATCGGCAAGGGGCGATCGATTCCGGCCACTTCTTTTAAGGTGCTGCCGGCGCTTTCTGCGTCAATAATCGCCACTACCGGCGCTTTCCCGTAACGCAGATAACTTAACCCGGTTTTGCCGCGAGTTCCTTTGATTCCTTCGTGGAGAAGAATCGCTACTTTCTTGTCAGGAGTCAAATAATTAGTCATCTTCTGTCCGTAAACTAACACCCAAACCGGGTGAATTATTTGGTTGTAAACGTCCCCTTTCCAAGCTTAAACCCGTAAAGGGATCATCGCGTAAATTTAAATGACTATCTAGGTCAAGATAGTTGACAAGCGGGCCAAGATGTGCTAGGGCAGTATTGGCTAAACTGCTATCAGAGTAACATCCGAACATAATTTGCAGTCGGCAAGCTTGGGCAATATGAATCATTCTTTGCACTTCGGCTAATCCACCAGCTTTCATTAGTTTAATATTAATGCCGTGGACTCGATCGGCCAGTTTCGGGATATCTTGACTGGAAAAACAGCTTTCATCGACGAAGATAGGTAGGGGCGATTTTTGGTATAAATCGATTAAATCTCGTTCTTGTCCCGCAGATAGGGGTTGTTCCACATAAATAACGCCTTTTTCCTCTAACCATTGGCACATTTTCACCGCATCGCTCAATTTCCAACCACCATTAGCATCGACAGTTAGGGGCAAATGGGGGACAATTGCTTTAATAGCCAGAATTATAGCTCGATCGGCTTCTGTACCGTCCGGTGAGCCTAATTTGACTTTTAATAAGCTAAAATCGCCGATTTCTAGCCAATCTAACACCCTCTTACCCACATTTTCTGGAGAATTTAAACCGATAGTAACAGAAACCGGCGGAATTAAAGAGCGATCGAGTCCAAAAATTTGCCAGAGAGGTAAATTAGCTTTTTTGCCTAACCAGTCGTGCAGCGCCGTGTCAATAGCGGCACGAGTAGCCGAAGATATCTGATTTTGCCATAAAATTTTCTCAATTTCTTGGCGTTGACAGGGGTGAAAAGATTGTAAAAGAGGAGCGATCGAGTTTAATTCTTGCAGGATTTTATCGGGTTTTTTCTCCTCACTGGTAATATCAAAAGGGGATGCCTCTCCCCACCCTTCGATATTTTCCTCGCTAATTTGCAGCCAAATATTAGTATTTTTACTGGTAGTGCCGCGACTAATCCTTAAAGGTACTCGTTTATGAATAGTAAAAGTTTGCCAGTTTAGCAGCATAATTCACCTCGGGATGATCGGGGAATAGGAACAGAAAAATTATCTACACTTACCCAAATCCTTACTTCTGTCCACTCTCCCCGCAATCATACAACTTCCGGCGGTGTTTTTCGTCAAAGACAAAATATGATAGGCTAACCGAAGGTGTAGGCAAGACGGCTGCGGGTTAGGAAATGGGATGAAATAGGAGTGAGTTAACCAAAATCAATGATTAAGAAAAAGATTTCTTACTGGGTAAATGGAGGTATTGCCCTCATTGATCGCTATCTGATCAGCCAACTACTACCCCCATTTTTATTTAGTGTTGGTTTATTTGCCTCTTTGGGAGTAGCGATCGGCAATCTTTCCGATTTAGCTAATCAGGTAGTTGATGCGAATCTACCCCTCGCTTCGGCCCTAGAAATTCTCCTGTTAAAAGTGCCAGAATTTGTCACTTATTCCCTACCAGTTTCTCTTTTGCTGGCCACTTTAATCACCTACGGTCGTTTAAGTAGTGATAGCGAAACCGTTGCCCTGCAAAGCTGTGGAGTCACTCTTTATCGTCTTTTTATACCCACTTTTTGCCTGAGTTTAATAGTGACAGTGGTGACATTTTTATTAAATGAATATGTGGTTCCCAATGCTAATTATCGAGCCACAGAAATTTTAGTTCAGAAAATTAATAAAGAGGCAAGTTTTTGGAAAAATAAAGATTTTTATTATCCCGATTATGAAATAAAAACCCTAGAAAATGGTACGATTAATCGCAATTTAAGAAGTTTATTTTATGCCGAACAATTTGACGGTGAAAAAATGAAAACTGTCACCGTTATCCGTTGGCTAAAAGAAGAATTAAATCAAATTATTATCGCCGATTCGGCCCGTTGGAATGCCGTCGATAACGTCTGGGACTTTTTTAACGGCATTATCTATGAATTAACCCCCCCTAACGCCTCCTATAGCCAAGTTATCCCCTTTAAAGCCGAAAAAATCGCTTTATCTCGCTCCGCTTTCGATTTTGCTCGTCAAAGCCGCGATCCCTACGAGATGAACATACCACAGGCGATCGAATATGTGCAACTGCTCAAACTCAGTGGCGATGAGAAAAGAGTCAGGTTTTTTCAAGTGCGAATCCAGCAAAAAATCGCCTTTCCCTTTGTCTGTATCGTCTTTGCTACCATTGGCTGTGCCTTGGGTTCTCTACCGCAAAGAATTAGTCGGGGAACCAGTTTCGGTCTCAGTGTCGCCATTGTTTTCCTCTATTATCTTTTAAACTTCTTAGTGGGCAGCTTGGGACTAACCGCCACCCTCTCCCCCTTCCTAGCTGCCTGGCTGCCTAACTTTTTCGGTTTTGGGTTAGGTCTGTGGTTATTATGGCGACTTAACGGTTAGACTTTTTTGAAAATTTTCGTCAAGATAGGAGACGTAGAGTTATAGCAGGCCCCTTAGTCTATGTTTCCCTTCTTCTTTAACACTTGTGGCAGCACTTCCCGTCAAGAATGTCAAGAGCGTAAATTAACATTCCTCAAATGGATGCGCGACGACCTCGAAACCCGTCTAGCGGGATTAAATGCCGCTATCGAAACTATCGAGCGTCAAATCAGTCGGGAAGGTCAATAAACCCTGAAAATAGGCGAGTTTTCCCCTCGCCTTCTCCCCACAATTAGCTAAGAGAGATAACTTGACAGTTGTATTCGCCAAGAGGGATAATAGGAGTTTGTGTGAACTTTAGCTAGACTAAAATACCTTGGCTAACGTTATTGTAATCGGCGCTCAGTGGGGCGACGAAGGAAAAGGAAAAATCACGGATCTGCTGAGTCGATCGGCGGATGTGGTGGTGCGTTCTCAAGGTGGCGTAAATGCGGGTCATACCGTCGTCGTCGAGGGTCAAACGTTCAAACTCCATCTAATTCCCTCTGGGATTCTCTACCCGGATACGGAATGTATAATCGGCTCAGGAACAGTCATAGATCCCTCGGTGTTACTCAAAGAGATGGCGCAATTACACGCCCTCAATGTTACCACCGACAATCTCTATATCTCGCAAACGGCTCATGTCACTATGCCCTATCATCGGCTGCTCGATCAAGCATCCGAGGAAAAACGGGGTAAATATAAAATCGGCACCACGGGACGGGGTATCGGCCCCACCTATGCCGACAAATCCGAGCGCATCGGTATTCGAGTCATCGACTTGATCAATACCGAGAATCTGCGGCAAAAACTAGAATGGACGATCAATTATAAAAACGTCATTTTAGAAAAGTTATATAACTTACCGCCTTTAGATGCGAAGACGGTGATCGAGGAATATCTAGAATATGCCGAGAAACTGCGTCCCCATGTGGTCGATAGTTCCCTAAAAATCTACGAAGCAATCCGCAAGCGTAAGAATATTCTTTTTGAAGGGGCCCAAGGCACCCTACTCGACCTCGATCACGGAACCTATCCCTACGTTACCTCCTCCAATCCGATCGCTGGGGGTGCTTGTGTGGGTTCTGGCATTGGTCCAACGGTAATCGATCGAGTGATCGGTGTGGCCAAAGCTTACACCACTAGGGTAGGTGAAGGTCCATTTCCCACGGAATTAGAGGGGGAGATCGAGCAGTTATTATGCGATCGTGGGGCGGAATTCGGGACTACCACCGGCCGTCGTCGTCGCTGCGGTTGGTTTGATGCGGTGATCGGTCGTTACGCGGTGCGAATCAATGGTTTAGACTGTCTAGCGATCACCAAATTAGATGTTCTCGATACCCTAGAGGAAATCAAAGTCTGTGTTGCCTACCAATTGGACGGCAAAACCTGTCGCCATTTGCCCAGCAGTGCGATGGAATTCGCCCGTTGTCAACCGATTTACCGAACGATGCCGGGGTGGCAACAACCCACCAGCGATTGTCGAAGTCTGGAAGACCTGCCCAAACAGGCCCTCGATTATCTAAAATTCCTAGGGGCGATCATGGAAGTACCGATCGCTATTATCTCCCTAGGAGCTAGTCGCGACCAAACTATTATCGTTGAAGACCCCATTCACGGACCCAAACGCGCTCTTTTGGACGAAAATGGCTCACCTTGGGATAATCACGAATTTTAAATCATTGCTAAAGAGGATTAGTCAACTATGCAAGTTAGCGTTGAATGTCAAAAAAGACCCGAAAATATTAACCCCAGGGCCCTACGTCGTCAGGGTTTGATCCCGGCGGTTCTCTACGGCCACAGCGGCACGGAATCGGTTTCCCTCGTGGTGGGAGAAAAAGCGGCCTTAACCCTGCTCAAAAAGGCCTCGGTGAATAATACCCTGGTGGATGTTAATGTCCCCGAAATGCCCTGGACGGGAAAAGCTTTGATCCAAGAGGTACAATCTCATCCCTGGAAAAGAAATCTCTATCACCTCAGTTTCTTCTCCGTATCTGCCCACGGTAAGCTCGATATCGTTGTTCCGATTAAAGCCATAGGAGAAGCGATCGGAACTAAACAGGGCGGTTTAATCGAACAGTTCGTCAACGAAGTTAATGTCTCCTGTATTGCTGATAATATCCCAGAAGTGATCGAATTTGATGTGTCGGGGATCGGTGTGGGGCAATCCCTGCTCGTGGGTGATTTGAAAATGCCAGAAGGGGTGACTTTAAAAGATGATCCCCATACCACCGTTTTTGCCATTGTTGCCGCTAAACGGTAAATTAATTGATCGGTCGTCGGTGGTCGGGTTTTGGGGTGATAGGGTGATGAGACAGCTTCCCCCTCCCCAACCCCCACTCTGCCATAACTGCTACTGCATACTTTGTGTTTTTTGTCAAAAAAACTTTTTCTTTGCAATAAAACTACACAAAAAAAAGATCATCGTTGTGGGTGAAATTGACCAATTTACCCGTCTCAATTTGGATCACCCTGTAGGTTTAGCAAGGGTTTCAACCATTGCTGTCCAAAAAAGCACAGAATAACCCACTTTGAAATTCTATCAAATCGCTGTAACCATTGCAACATCGTTGTTAAATAAAAATCTTTCTCAATTAATTCTTAAGAATTTGTAAATATTGCGAAATGTTAATTTAAATATTCTCAAGTTTTTGGAGTCAATAAATAATTTTTGCTTATCTTTGGTGCACATTGGGTTAGAAGTAGGGAGTTAGGAGACAGGAGACTCCGAGACAGGAGACAGGAGACTCCGAGACAGGATTCAGGAGTCAGGAGACAGGAGGCAGGAGACTCCGAGACAGGAGGCAGGAGACTCCGAGACAGGAGATTATTTTTTTTATTCTCCCCACTACCCCACTACCCCACTTCCCCACTTCCCCACTTCCCCACTTCCCCACTTCCCCACACTCCACACCCCACACCCAACACCCCACACCCCACTTCCCCACTGCCCTCTCCGGTACTCCGGTGCGCCCCTCTCCCTGCTGCCATCTACTGGAGGGTTATAGCGTGAAAACGCTCAAATAGCTCCTCGCGGGCGGATTCGATTGATAATAGCCGTGCGCTGCAAAGGAGGCAAGAAATAGACCCCTTCGGGCCAATTCGGGTCTAAGGCCGCCCCAAAACCGTTTAATATAGTCTCACTAACCAGAGGCGCAAGAATCCATAAACGGGGCAAATTTTCCTGATTGTAGGGGCTATTTTCTCGTTTGGCCTGTCGCTGTAGTTCAGCAAAAACGGCGGTTAATTTCGAGAGACAATTACGCACATCGGCACGAGTGGGAGAATTACGATCGGGTTCTAGGAGAGGGTTCTTTAGGGCAATTTGACCTAATAATCCTAGATTATCGACAGTTATTTGCCCCTCTGGATGAGGCGAAAAAAATAGATCAATCTGTCGGGTTTCGTCGGTAATTTCTTTGCTAATTTCTACTTGGCCTAGGGGCGTTAACGAAGGCGGTCGGCAGATGGCAGCGGGCAGGAGGTTTCATCAATCGAGGCGAAGAAAAAACGGTAAGATTAGTTAAAGAAAATGATACAAATATACATTGATTAGACAAAAAAAGCTATAAGTAAAAGAAAAGTCAATCTTCCTCAGCCCCATGACGAGAAAAGAACGGCCTCACTCGTGGTTCTCAAGAAAACCCTTGACCTGGCAACAATCGCGGACTATGTGGCGCGATTTATGGTTAGAAGCGTCCCTCGATTTTCCCTATCTAGCTTTGATTGTCAGTTCTTGTGCGATCGCTACCTTTGGCTTAGTCGCCAATAGTGCGGCCGTGATTATTGGGGCGATGATTATTGCCCCTTTGATGTTGCCGATTCGTAGTCTGGCTTTTGGTGGTTTAATTGGCAGTTGGCGATTAATTCGTAAGTCGGCCTTGGCGATTTTAGTTGGTACGATCATCGCTTTAGCGATAGCTTGGTTGCTAGGATTATTGATCGGAATTTCCGAATTTGGTAGTGAAATTCAGGCCCGTTCTCAACCGAATCTTTTAGATTTAGGAGTAGCAATTACGGCGGGGGCAATCAGTGGTTATGCCAAAATAGAACCGAAAATTTCAGGTACTTTAGCGGGAACAGCGATCGCCGTGGCTTTAATGCCGCCAGTTTGTACGATTGGTTTAGGATTATCCCAAGGGAATTGGGTCTTAAGTTTGGGGGCAACTCTGTTATATATTACCAATTTATTAGGCATTGCTCTCGCCTGTTTGTTGGTCTTTTTGCTGGCTGGTTATTCTAGTTTTCATCGGGCGCGTAACGCTCTAATTTTGACTTCTATCCTGACAGCAGTTTTGCTAATTCCCTTAGGAATAAGTTTTGCAACTCTGGCCAATCAAGCTCGCTTAGAAAGGTTGCTCAAAAAAGCTTTATTACAACGAACGATTACTTTTCAACGGGCAGAATTATTGGAATCTTCGATTAATTGGCTCAAGCAACCTCCCCGGGTGAGATTAGTAGTAAGAACTGCGGAAAGTATTACCCCCAGACAGGTAGAATTGTTGGAAGAATTCATTACTAAGGAAATGGGGCGACCTTTTCAATTAAATGTCTTGGTTTCTAAGGTTAATGAAGTCACTGCCCCAGAATAAAGTCGAGAAAATTAGCTCAAGTAATGACAAACAAGGATTAATTCGCTATCTTAATGTTTGATATTTAATCTATAGGTAGGGTTCAGGTGAGTGGCGGCAATCGACCAGAAAGCACGGCTTATGTGCGGATAATTAAGCAATCTTGGCAAACGGGGAAATTAGAGGGAGAAGTGCGGACGGAACAATATCAATGGCGTTTTCAGTGGCATTTTCTTCAAGGCAAGTTATTAGTACAACCTTCCCTAGGTAGGGCTTTGATTTTTGAACCCTTGAATCGGTTTTTAGAACGCTACGATTATCAATTAGAACCGGGAGGAGATTATGAATTTACGGTGCGCTCAAAATTTTAAATATGGGGGATTGAATTACAGCCTTTCTCCTAAGGATGAAGTTTAACTTAATTTGGCATCATAAAAGGAAAACCTTGTACCTCATCATTAAGATAACTGCCTATTGATCAAAAGAAATTGACGGTTTATGGACAACCCGGCCGAGATACTAGGTTTTTAAAGGAAGTTTTTTGATTTAAATCCTGCCGGTTAGGCTAAAATTCAGCCATACTAAAGCGTTATATTAACGATAAGAATTTTTAGGAATAAGGGAAATGACGCAAGAACAGAAGGTTTCAGTGGGTATTGTCGGCGCTTCCGGATATGGTGGCGTACAGTTGGTACGTTTGCTCAAAGAACATCCCTTCGTAGAATTAGCCTATCTGGGGGGCGATAGTAGCGCCGGAAAACCCTACAGTGATTTATATCCCCATCTCGGTCATAGCATTAATCTTAATGTGGAGGCGATCGATTTAGAGATAATTGCCTCCCGTTGTCAAGTGGTTTTCTTGGGTTTACCCAATGGTTTAGCCTGTGATTTAGCCCCTCCTTTGCTCGCTAAAGGGTGTAAAGTGTTGGATCTGTCGGCAGATTATCGTTTTACTAGCCTAGAAACCTATAGTAAATGGTATGGCAAGGAACGTCAGGATCAAGCGATCGCATCTACGGCTGTGTACGGTTTACCGGAACTTTATCGGGAAGATATTAAAAATGCCTCTTTGATCGGTTGCCCCGGATGTTATCCTACTGCTAGTTTAATGGCGATTTCTCCCCTGTTAAAACAGGGTTTAATTCTCCCGGAAACCACGATTATTGATGCCAAATCGGGAACTTCGGGAGGGGGAAGACAAGCTAAGATTAATATGTTATTGGCAGAAGCAGATAATTCGATCGGGGCCTATAATGTAGCGGGAAAACACCGTCATACTCCCGAAATCGAGCAGATTTGCAGTGATTTAGCCGGTCATGAGGTGCGCGTTCAGTTCACTCCCCATTTAATGCCCATGGTCCGAGGTATCCTGTCCACAGTCTATGCAACTTTGCGGGATCCCAATCTGGTGCGGGATGATTTAATCACTATCTACAATGCTTTTTATCGCGCTTCTCCCTTTGTCAAAATCCTACCGGGGGGAGTCTATCCACAAACTAAATGGGCCTGTGGTACTAATTTATGTTATCTCGGTATTGAAGTGGATCCGAGAACCGATCGAGTGATAGTGATGTCAGCGATCGATAATTTAGTTAAGGGACAATCGGGACAAGCGGTACAATGTCTTAATCTCATGATGGGTTGGGAAGAATCCCTTGCTTTGCCGCAAATGTGTTTTTATCCTTAAAAATTCCTGGATGCGTTTAACCGGGTACATCTCATTTTTGTAAATCTACTGAGTTGGGATTTTTAAAGGGAAACTATCTGCTAAAATTGGTCATTACTTCCGATTTTATCACTCAATCCAAGCCTTTGGGGGGTTCTACCCCCCAAACCCCGGAGCGCATTAGTTTTTCGGTGGGATGCTTACACGCAGCTGCTGATACATTTGTAATTAGGGTTTGCTGAAAAAGCTTTTCCTGGGGGCTGGGTGTGGGGTGTGGGGTGTGGGGTGTGGGGTTTCATCGATTTTCAGGTGGTCAACTACCTAATTTTCAGGGAAAAAGTCCAGGAATTTTCCCCCCGATCCCCGCAATGGCTGGCACTTTTTGAGGGGAAAAAAGTCCAAAAGTCTTATCCAACAAGGTTTTTAGATTTATTCAGC
>NZ_JAPZQM010000414.1:0-6774 GCF_027530565.1 Microcystis sp. LE19-10.1B
CGCCGCCCCCAAACCCCCCGCGCATTAGCTTTTCGGTGGGATGCTTACACGCAGTTGTTCATACATTTGTACCAATTTAAGAGTCACTGATAATTGCTGATTGTCGGTATTTCTGCAAATGTGAGATGCAGCCAAGAGGAAAGGGGAAGTAGTCATCGATTTTACATGACAGTAAACAGTAATCAGTAATCAGTAATCAGTAATCAGTAATCAGTGAAAAGACAGGAATGTTAAGCTAAGACCCATTTAAACAGGGTAAGTAGCTAGACACAATTAATTACACATATCTAACTACCTCTTGCCTGTTGCCTGTTGCCTTTTGCCTATCCTAACTAAAAAGTTAATTTTGTCCTATTACTTAGGGCTGGCTGAATAATGGTAAAACCCTTGTTGGTTAAGACTTTTAGAGTTTTTGTAAATCAAAAAGTACCAGATATGGGAGTGATCGGGGGGAAAATTCAGGGACTCTTTCCCTGAAAATTAGGTAATTGACCCCTTCAAAATCGGTAAAACCCTACACCCCACACCCCACACCCCACACCCTGCCCCCAAGAAAAACTTTTTGCCGCAAACCCTAATTACTCACTTGCATAAATGAGATACTCCCAAAGAGGGATATTTATGAAGTGGAATCTGACCTGCGGAATGTTGGATATAATCTAATTATGTACTAAAAACAGGAAATTCATGACAAATATTCACTCGATCATCGGTATATTCCCCTCCAATGAAGAAGCAGACATAGTTGTAAGGTGGTAAACGACGTAAATATGGTGGCTCTACCACAAGACATGGGTTCCGTAAAGGAGATTTAATTTCTTCTCCCAAAGGAATTGGTTATGTTAGTGGAGATACCGAAAAACAGCTATCTGTAAGCGATGCCAATGGTCAACGATTGGGACAGATAACTGTTAGTAAGATTCAGTTAATTCGTCGTTCTAACGGTTTAATTGTTTCTCACTAACTTATGTAAAGCCGCCCTCCGCTATCGCTAAAGGGCGGGGTTTCAGACCCATTTTTTCGATGAAAGCCCTGTTACTCTACCCTGAGTTTCCCCAGTCTTTCTGGTCTTACGATCGCTTTATGGAAATCGCGGGACTGAAAGCCACCATTCCACCCCTCGGCATCATTACTGTCGCCGCCCTCCTCCCCCAAAACTGGGAGATTCGATTTTATGATCGCAACGTCAATCCTGAAACAGAAGCCGATTGGGAGTGGTGTGAGTTGGTTATCCTCTCTGCCATGTTAGTCCAGAAGCCAGATTTTCAAGCTCTGATTCAAAAAGCCGTGCAGTTAGGCAAAAAAGTCGCCGTTGGCGGTCCCTACCCCACCTCTGTCCCCCAGGATGCCCTGGATTCTGGAGCGAACTATCTCATTTTGGATGAGGGAGAGTTAACCGTTCCCCTGTTTTTGGAGGCGATCGCTCAAGGTCAAAGCCAGGGAATTTTCCGCTCTGGGGACAAGCCAGACGTGACCCTCAGCCCCATCCCCCGCTTCGACCTGCTTCAGCGAGACGATTACTTAATGATGGCAGTGCAATTCTCTCGCGGCTGTCCTTTTAACTGCGAATTTTGCGACATTATTTCCCTCTACGGGCGCAAATCTCGTACTAAAGAGCCGAGTCAGACTTTAGCAGAGTTGCAGACTCTCTACGACCTAGGCTGGCGCGGTTCGTTGTTCATCGTCGATGACAACTTTATTGGCAATCAGCGCAACGTCAAACGCTTTCTCAGAGACTTGATTCCCTGGATGAAGCAGCACGACTATCCCTTCACCTTTATTACTGAAGCCTCGGTCAATTTGGCAGAGGATGATGAATTGTTAAGCCTGATGGCTGAGGCGGGGTTTTATTCTGTCTTTCTGGGGATTGAAACTCCTGACCAAGATAGTCTGCAAGTGACGCGCAAACTGCAAAATACTCGCAATCCACTGGTGGAAGCCTGTCGCAAGATTAATGCAGCCGGTTTGCTAATCTATGCTGGATTTATCTTGGGGTTTGATGGAGAGCGCTCTGGTGCGGGGGAAAGGATTCAAGCCTTTGTGGAAGAAACCAGTATTCCTCAGCCCATGTTAGGAATTCTCCAATCTTTGCCGAATACGGCTCTTTGGCATCGTCTCCAGCAAGAACAGCGTTTAGTTGAGGGTGACAGCATCCATCCGACGGGAGATCAGAATAGCTTGATGAATTTTATCCCCACCCGCCCGATTGCCGAAATTGCCAAAGAGTATGTCGAAGGCTTCTGGACGCTGTACGAACCCAGCCACTATCTCCGACGCTGTTTCCAACAATGTCTCGGTCTGGGTTTGCAGTCAAAACACAAGCAAACCATGCAATTTCCCGTGGGTAAGGGGTTACGGCTGATTACCCAGTTAATCTGGCATCAGGGTATCCGCCGAGGGAACATTCGGGGACAGTTTTGGCGGCAATTATGGACGATTTGGCAAAAAAAGCCCCAAGTTCTCAATCTCTATTTAGGTCTGTGCGCGGCGGGAGAACATTTTTGGGAGTACCGGGCCTTAGCCAGAGAACGGATTACTCAACAACTAGGCTACGATCCCTTAGAAGTTTCTGGTCGTCCCAACCAGAACTGATTCTGACTCGATAGGGAGGATTGGATTGTATGGTCAAGAGATCGCTCCAGGCCTCCCCTTCGGGAATTAAACAGGCTAAACGAGCCTTTGATCTCAAGGGGTGGACTCAGGAAAATCTAGCAGGGGAAGTGAACTTAAAGACCCGCCAGCCGATTTGGCGGTTTTTCACAGGAAAACCCGTTGATCGCCAGGTTTTCCTGGAAATTTGTTCGATTCTGGATTTGGATTGGCGGGAGATTGCCCTCGCTCCGCCCGCAGAATTTCCTGAACCCGGAGAACTGGCGAAAACTAATATTGATGCTCTGGTGCAAGAGGTGCGAGCGCAACGCCTGGACACCATCCAAAACCAGTGCGGCATCTTGCAGTTACTAGACATCAGCCATCCGGTCAACATTGATGACATCTATGTGGATGTCAATATTTTGGCGGAAATTGCCAGTCAACAGTGGGTGGAGATTGCCGATTGGCAAAACTTGGGTCCTGCTGAATTCGATCGCGTCGGCTTGGGAGAGGTTGAGCAGAAGCAAATACCCGGAATGCAGGCTGTTGAAACTTACTCAAAGCTTAGAGTTTTGGGCAGGCCGGGGGTTGGCAAAACGACCTTTTTGCAACATCTGGCGATTCAGTGCAACCAAGGCGAGTTTGCGGCGAATCAAGTGCCGATTTTTATCTTATTGAGAGAATTTGCCGAGGAGTCCAGTCCCAGTGGTGAATCTAGCCTGTTCAACTACATCCGTCAGGCATTGCTCACCGCTGGAATTTCCAACCCGTCTGTGCTGGAAACCTTACTGCAAGCGGGCAGAGTCCTGCTGTTGCTCGATGGCATGGATGAAGTGCTCACCCAGGACATTACAGCAGTTCTGAGAGAAATTCGTCAATTCTCAGAAAAGTATCATCGCAATCGATTTGTAGTAACCTGTCGCACCGCTGCCCAAAAACTCCAGATTCGAGGTTTCACTGATGTAGAAATTGCCCCCTTTACCCAGGCACAAATCAGCACCTTCGCGCAAAAGTGGTTTGTGGCACTGAGCAAAACGACTGCTCAAGCGGGGCAGGAGCAGTCGGCTCAGTTTATGGAGAAGTTGGACTTGCCGGAAAACTGGCAATTTCGGCAACTGGTGGTGACACCTCTGTTTCTGCATCTCGCCTGCTGGGTGTTTCAGGGTCAAGGGAAATTTCCGAGCAAGCGGGCTGAGTTTTATAAACAAGGGCTGGATTTGCTGCTGGGTAAATGGGATGAAGCTCGAGGAGTCGAACGCGATCAGGTTTACCGGGGGTTTTTATTGCCCCAAAAATTGAGGCTGTTGAGCCAGCTTGCAGCAGTTACTTTTGAACAGGGGCAGTATTTTTTTGAGCAACGCACGATTGAGCAATACATTGGCGACTATTTGCGGAATTTGCCAGGTGCAACCCTGGAAGCAGAGGAACTCCAACTCGAAAGCGAAGCCATGCTGAAAGCGATCGAGGCACAGCATGGACTCCTCACAGAGCGGGCGCGAGGCATTTTTTCATTTTCTTATCTGGCATTTCAAGAATACTTCACGGCTCGAAAAATAGTTGCCAGCCATAATTTGCAGGCATTAGAACAAGCACTGGGAGGGTTGGTGAGTCACATCACCGATTCCCACTGGCGCGAAGTCTTCTTGTTAACGGCTGCCATGTTGC
Source organism: Microcystis sp. LE19-10.1B (assembly GCF_027530565.1). Taxonomy (NCBI): domain Bacteria; kingdom Bacillati; phylum Cyanobacteriota; class Cyanophyceae; order Chroococcales; family Microcystaceae; genus Microcystis; species Microcystis sp. LE19-10.1B. The sequence continues at coordinate 4,258 of NZ_JAPZQM010000414.1, forward strand.
GAAGTGCAGATGCGCTGGTGCAGTTGATGAAGCAACAAATTGATGCCTTAGTCGCGCAAGACTCCTATCTGCAAGAGTTTTTGAGTTGGGCCAGCCAAAAATCCCAGCAGCTCCCAGACGAAACCAAAGTGGCGACCGCACGCGCATTTTACCTTGCCCTTGCCCAAAGCCCGCATACGGCAGATCGCTTTGCCTTAGCCAGCACGCTCGATCAGGGGATGTTTTTAGATGCGGCGTTGGAGAACTTGCTGGTAGAGTTTGCCATCGACCACAGTCAGGATTTTGCCTATGTCAATGCTTGTAGCGAGGCACTCAACAACATTCTGGTGATGGTTCTGGATGCTGGATTTTATAAGTCTTTGCAACAATTGAGAGACCAACTGCCACCTCCGAGTCAAAACCTGGAACGGCTTCAGCACTGGTGGCAGAAAAACTATTCTGCCTGGGTGGAACAGTTGCGGGGTGCGATCGCCAATTATCGCAATATTCATCATCCCTGGCAGTTTACGACTGAGCAACAGCAGCTGCTCCAACGCTACTATGAGGCCAATCAACTCCTGATCGATTGTTTGAATAGTAACTGCGAAATAACAGCCGCAATCCGGCAAGAAATTGAAGCCACGTTGCTGTTACCTCAAAAGGACTTGGAAGATCGGGAATGGCAAGGAGATTAAATTGATAGACCACTCATTTGGATTTTACGGGTTCGCTTTCTTTGGGATCATCCTGGCGCGATACTTTCTCGTGGCTGGGGGAACCTATTTGTTCTTCTATTCGCCCTTGAGTCAGTCCTTTGTCAATCACAACCTGCGGCATTGGTCTCCCTCTTGGCGATCGATTCAACAAGATATCACGCTCTCGGTTCTTTCGGCGGGGGTGTTTGCGCTGGCGGCGGCTTTCATCATGACAGGATACAGTTGGGGCATTACCCGCTTATACAGCCACCCTCAACAGTATGGGCTGTGTTATTTAGGGGTTAGTTATGGCGCTGTGTTGGTTCTCCAGGATGCCTATTTCTATTTCACCCATCGCTTGTTTCACCACCCGTCACTCTTTCGGTGGTTACACCAGGGACATCATCGCTCGCGCTATCCTACCCCGTGGACTTCGTTTGCCTTTGACCCACTAGAGGCGATCGTTCAGTCTCTCTTCCTGGTCGGCATTGTCTTTGTCCTTCCCCTGCATTTCATCACGTTAATTGCGGCACTCACCACGATGACGATCTGGGCAGTGTTAAATCATCTTGGGATCGATCGCTTGCCCTCCTCATTTCCCCATCATTGGTTGGGTCGGTGGTTTATTGGTCCTGCCCATCATTCCATTCATCATCGCAAGTACACCGTACATTACGGTCTATATTTCACGTTCTGGGACAAACTCCTCGGAACTCAAGACCCCGATTATGAGCAGAAGTTTGATGAGCGTCTGACGGGTAAAGTCGATGGAATTTAACTCGTGCATCGCCCGTTACATTTTGTCTCGTATTCAAGCAATTCATACAGACTCAATCAATTCACACATCAAATCAAACAACCATCTATCAGGGTAATAGCAGAAGCAGAATTGTTGACTCGACTCAGGTAAGCAGTTCTCAAATTCTACAAATTCAATAAGGAGACTTCATGAACTTCAACAAAATTATTTTAGTGACAGGTGCTAAGCTAAACGGCGCTTAACCTGCATGATCCAACAGCTATAACCCTTTTGGAGTCTATATCGGTGATCCGAAGTAAAAGCCGTTTAGCTTATTGCTGTTAGTACCTTCGTTATAGCACCTGTTCAGGCAGCAACAATTCTTTCCCATTGGACATTTGACGAAACAGGGGGAACTATCGCTGCCGATAGTGTAGGGGGACAAAACGGTATTTTACAGGGGAACGCCACACTTGTGGGTGGAGGAATTTCTGGAAATGCAATTAGCTTGAGTCAAGCCACTAATGACCTTGTTAACATGGGAAACATCTATGGTTTCACCAATAGCAACTTTTCCATTTCAGCTTGGATTAACTCAACGGTACTTAACGATAACTTTGTCGTGGCAAAGCATACAGCAGGGATTGTGTCTGGATATATGGTATTTGTTAATGGTATCAACCCTGGGGAACGGCAATTGACGAAAGCAGGATTCTACGCACCTTTTCCTAACAGGCACGTATTGCATGGCAACACTACAGTAACAGATGGCGACTGGCATCAAATAGCTGTGGTGTACGAGCAAGGTGGAAATTCTTTATTATATGTAGATGGTATCTTGGATGCGATCACTGCCAGTGATCCAATTGGGGCAACCTCGGCTCCTTTCCTAGTTGGAGGAGTTGCTGTAGGCTCTCAACCAACAGGATTGTATACAGGGTTGATTGACGACGTACAAGTATATAGGGTTTGCTGAAAAAGTTTTTCCTGGGGGCAGGGTGTGGGGTGTGGGGTGTGGGGTGTGGGGTTTTACCAGTTTTGAGGTGGCCAATTACCTAATTTTCAGGGAAAAAGTGCCTAAATTTCCCCCCGATCACTCCCAGA
>NZ_JAPZQM010000193.1:0-12948 GCF_027530565.1 Microcystis sp. LE19-10.1B
AGGCCGAATTTGAATTCTTTTCTGAACAAAACCCCCTACTATCTGTTGTCAAGGTTCAGTTTTTAGCTTGGTTATCGCTTTTTCCATTGTAGCTTAAAGCCGTCCTAAAAGGACGGGGTTTTAACCCAAATTTTCGATAAACAGCGATCGATCACTTGTTTTAATACTAGAGCCGTCCAATCGATATCGGCCGCGCTGGTGTCCCTTCCCAGGGTTAAACGAATTCCCGCTAATGCTTCTCGATCGCTGTAGCCCATAGCTTTTAAAATTGGACTGGGGGAAAGTTTGCCACTATGACAGGCGGCTCCAGAACTAATACCGATTCCTGCTAAATTAAGCTGACGAACTAGCTGTTTTCCCGTGATGTGACTGTTATCGTCTGGACGGACAATAAAGCTGACGTGGTGGGGTAAACGATAGAATCGGTCTCCCGTGGGTAGCAGATAAGGATAATCAGCTAAGAGGTCAAATAATCGATCTCGCAAGGCCATTAAACGCATTTTTTCGCTAATTAAGTCTTTTTGGGCTAATTCGGCCGCTAAACCAAAAGATGCGATCGCTGGCACAGATTGGGTTCCCGATCGCAGACCTTTTTCCTGACCACCGCCCCGCAGTAATGGTAAAATATCGACACCCGCTCTGATGTATAAAGCTCCCGATCCTTGCATTCCATAAATTTTATGGCTAGAAAGAGATAATAAATCTACGGGCAGTTTCCGCACATCAATATCGCATCTTGCCGCCACCTGCACCGCATCGGTGTGAAAAAGAACTCCCCTTTCCCTGGCAATGCTGCCCAATTCTTCAATCGGTTGTAGGGTTCCCACCTCACTTTGTCCGTAAATAATGGAAATTAAGACCGTATCGCTTTGAATTGCGGCTTTTAGGTCTAAAGGATTCACCCTACCTTGACGATTGACGGGAAGACGAGTAATTTGCCAACCTTGCTGCTCTAATTGTTTACAGGGTTCAGCGATCGCCGAATGTTCCACACTAGAAATAATTATATGACGGGGGCGGTTATACTGTTGAGCAACCCCGATAATCGCTAAATTATCGGCTTCTGTGCCGCCAGAAGTGAAGATAATCTGGTCTGGATTGGCATTAATTAACCCTGCTACCTGTTCTCTAGCCATTTCGATGACTGTCGCCGTATCCTGTCCCCAACTGTGTAAACTGGAGGGATTACCCCAATGATGCCGCAGAATAGTGGCAACCCGATCGATTACTTGGGGATGAGTGGGGGTAGTGGCACTATAGTCAAGATAAATTTGCATTATTTTACAATCTGAGAAATGAGAGCCAAGGACAAGCAGCTATTTTCAGTTTAGCGGCTTAGGTTTAACACTCGATCGATTGTCGGGGCAGTTAAATCTTCCCCTGTCAAAAAACAGAGATGCCGGTTAAAGCATCCCCACAGAGTCGATTTTACCTCTCTTGTGTCAATCTCGGCAGCAGACCAGCAAAAGTCATCCCAAAGACAGAGCAAATATCGTCAACAATCAAAGTCATAAAACCGTTCTAAAAGCCTAGTAAACCCGAAAGATAGTCAGGAACGGGGAAACTTTGAGCCATCTTAAAATGAAATGAAAACAGATAAAACGCTGTAGAATAATTGAAGGTTATTTAAGAGATTTTTTCGGCCCTTTCCTGAATCCCAGACAGCCAGTTTTTGATAAGAGTCTGGGATAGGTGCGACAGAAGGATTAAAAGTATCGTGATCAAGACCAACGATCAAATAGGCACAGATGACTAACTGCCACTATTGACAATATTCCTAAGCATCTAATCAAGGGGAAACATCGATCGATAATAATATGCTTTCGCCCTTGGCAAGTTCCAAAGCATAACAGAGATTGTCTCAAGCTGGTCGCGTCGCTAATACTTGCGGCGATTTTTCAGTCATCGGTAAACATTAACCAGTAATCAGTGAACGGCAAACTCAAATCTGATAACTGAGTCAAGATAGCTAAAAAAAACCCATCGCTCTACCATGCGTTTCAGACAAATTTTTATGCTCTTATTACATGACTGACAATATTTTGTAACAATCTATACTATCTTTCCCGTTGAAGACTGTAAATTTAAGTTAATTGCTTCGGTGATAACCCTGAAATAAAGTGATCTTTCTAGCCCAGATGACTAAAAACCGCCCCTATCTATCGACTCCTCAAAACTGTTATGCTTCTAGAAAAAATCTCTTAGACAAAAACTACTGCTAAATCTCCCCAGATGGAGAAGCAAAAGCGATCGAGAGATAAAAATAGTTAAAGCCTCCTTACTGAATCAACAGTTACTTGCAAGAAATCTTCTCGGTTATCACCGCGGGGGAAATAATGAGAATTTTTCACCGTTTCATCACCTTTGTTTAGTTTCTAATCACGATTTTTTAGTCCATGAGTAAACTTTCCAGACGTAGATTTATCTTCACTGCCGGGGCAACTGCCGTAGGAACAGCAATTCTCCACGGTTGCGCCACTCCCAATAATACCGCGACCAGTCCCTCCCCGGCCGGCAGTCCTGCCGCTTCCCCCGTTGTCAGTGGAGAAACCCCCGAAGTCACCACCGCTAAACTAGGTTTTATTGCCCTCACCGACGCTGCCCCCTTAATTATCGCCAAAGAAAAAGGTTTATTCGCTAAACACGGGATGCCCGATGTACAGGTGATGAAACAAGCCTCTTGGGCTGCAACCCGGGATAACCTCGAATTAGGTTCGGCGGGTAACGGTATCGACGGGGCGCATATTTTATCCCCCATGCCCTACCTAATGACCTTGGGCAAAATCACCAAACAGCCAGTACCGATGTATATTCTGGCGCGTTTGAATACCAATGGTCAAGCGATTTCTGTGGCTAACGAATACATGGATCTAAAGGTTGCCCTCGATAGCGGTGTACTGAAAGAATCCTTCGCTAAAGCTAAATCTGCGGGCAAAGAAGTTAAAGCCGCCGTCACTTTCCCCGGTGGTACTCACGATCTCTGGATGCGCTATTGGTTAGCCGCCGGTGGCATCGATCCGAATAAAGATCTATCCCTAATTGTTGTTCCTCCGGCACAAATGGTGGCTAACATGAAAGTCGGCACGATGCAAGCTTTCTGTGTGGGGGAACCTTGGAACGCCCAATTAGTTAACAAAAAACTCGGTTATTCGGCCTTGATTACTGGGGAACTGTGGAAGGATCACCCTGAAAAAGCCTTCGCTTTACGCGCCGATTGGGTGGATAAAAATCCCAAAGCGGCAAAAGCTTTAACCATGGCTGTTCTGGAGGCGCAGCAATGGTGCAACGATCCCGCTAATGTTAAGGAAATGTGCGAGATTATTTCAGGACGGGAATGGCTGAAAATTGACCCCGCCGATATCTTGGGAAGAATGCAAGGTAATATCGATTTCGGTGATGGTCGCAAAATCGAAAATAGCCCCGTAGCCATGAAATTCTGGGCTGATAACGCTTCCTATCCCTACAAGAGTCATGATACTTGGTTTGTGACTGAAGACATCCGTTGGGGCTATATTCCCGCCGATACAGACATCAAAGCTTTAGTTGATAAAGTTAACCGGGAAGATATCTGGAGGGAAGCCGCTAAAGCCCTCAATGTTCCGGCTGATCAAATTCCCACCTCTACCTCTCGCGGTGTGGAAACTTTCTTTGATGGCGTTACTTTTGACCCCGAAAATCCCCAAGCCTACCTCGATTCCCTCAAGATCAAGAAGATTTAAATCAGTGATCACTAATCAGTAATCAGTAACCCGTCAACAGTTAAAGATGATTTGCTGATAACTGGTAATTAATAACTGATAACTGAAATTCTTGCGGAGCAAGCCAAGATAAAAGCTGATCACTGAACCACTGAACCACTGAACCACTCATAACTCAACCACTGATAACTCAACCACTGATAACTGATAACTGATTATGGCTGTTTCTATTTCTCGTCGTTCTCAAGGTCAAAAATGGTTAAAAGACCTGCAAAAAAAATTACCCAAACTAGCAACTTCGGCGATTGCTTTATTAATTTTCCTCGTCATCTGGCAAATACTCTGTTTTAGTCCCGATGCCCCCCTTCCTAGTCCCACCAAAGTGGTTAGCGATACCTGGGAATTAATTATCAATCCCTTTTTCAATAATGGTGGCACGGATGTGGGGTTATTCTGGCAAATTTTCGCTAGTTTACAACGGGTGGCCGTCGGTTTTACCCTTGCCGCTATTGTCGGCATCGCCGTAGGAATTTTAATCGGTAGCAGCGCCCTAATTTATGATGCGATCGATCCGATTTTTCAAATCCTGCGTACCGTTCCCCCCCTAGCTTGGCTACCCATCTCCCTAGCGGCTTTTCGTAATAACGAACCTAGTGCCATATTTGTAATTTTTATTACAGCAATTTGGCCAATTATTATTAACACGGCCGTGGGAGTACAGCAGGTTCCCCAAGACTATAAAAACGTCTCTAGAGTGTTGAAATTATCCAAAGTTGAATACTTTTTCAATATTCTTTTTCCCGCCACCGTTCCCTACGTTTTCACCGGATTAAGAATCGGTATCGGTTTATCTTGGTTGGCAATTGTAGCGGCGGAAATGCTGATCGGTGGCGTGGGAATTGGCTTCTTTATCTGGGATGCTTGGAATAGTTCCATGATCAGTGAAATTATCCTCGCTCTGATTTATGTGGGTATTGTTGGTTTCCTACTCGATCGCCTCATGGCCTACATCGCTAAATTAGTTGTACCCGAAGAAAATAAATAGGGTTTGCGGCAAAAAGTTTTTCGGTGGGGGCAGGGTGTGGGGTGTGGGGTGTGGGGAGCTTTTTAAGTAAACAGTAAACAGTAAACTAAAAACTCACATCTGATAACTGACAACTGATAACTGATAACTGATAACTGATAACTGATAACTGATAACTGATAACTGAAAATGTCTGCATTTATTGAAGTCGATCACATTGATAAAGTTTTCCCTCTCCCCGATGGCCGTCAATATATTGCCCTGAAAAATATCGATCTCAGCGTTACTCAAGGGGAATTTATCTCTTTAATCGGTCATTCCGGTTGCGGGAAATCCACCCTCTTAAATATGGTCGCTGGACTCGATCGCCCGACGGTGGGAGGGGTGATTTTAGAGGGAAAAGAAATTAAAGGTCCCGGTCCCGATCGCATGGTGGTCTTCCAGAATTATTCTCTGCTGCCTTGGTTAACCGTCCGAGAAAATATCGCCCTAGGAGTTAACCGCGTGCTGCGTCATCTACCGGCTGCTGAACGCAAAAGTGTCATCGAACATAGTATCGATATGGTACACCTGCGCCATGCGGCCAACAAACGACCGGGAGAATTATCGGGAGGCATGAAACAAAGGGTAGCGATCGCCCGCGCTCTAGCCCTACGGCCGAAAGTCCTGCTACTCGATGAACCCTTTGGGGCGCTGGATGCGTTAACCAGAGGCAATTTACAGGAACGTTTGATGGAAATCGTCGAAGAAAGCCACGTTACCTGTATCATGGTCACGCACGATGTGGATGAGGCCCTATTACTATCCGATCGAGTGGTGATGTTAACCACCGGTCCGGAGGCCCATATCGGTCAGATTCTCGATGTTCCCATTCCCCGGCCCCGGCATCGTTTAGAAGTAGTTAACCATCCCAGTTACTACTCCCTCCGTAACGAGATCGTTTATTTCCTCAACCAACAGAAGCGATCGAAGAAAGTCGGTCAACCCACCGGGCCGGTGACGGTGATCGGCCAAGCTACCCGACTGAAAACCAATCCCACCATCGGTTTTATCCCCCTCACCGATTGCGCTCCGATTATTATCGCCAAAGAGAAAGGTTTCTTCGCCGAGGAAGGATTAGAGGATGTTATCCTGCAACGGGAACCCAACTGGAAAGCGCTCGCCCAAGGAGTGGCCACCGGTCGTCTCGATGCGGCCCAGATGGTGGCGGGAATGCCCCTCAGCATGACCATTGGGGCCGGCAATAAGCCCTCTGTCCCCGTGATTAGTGCTTTGGTACTCAGTCGCAACGGTAACGCCATCACCCTCAGCAATAAATACAGGGAATTGGGGGTAGAAAAACTCGAGGACTTAAAGGATGCCCTCCAGCAAAGTCCCGATAAAATCGCCACTTTCGGCATGGTTCACCCTGCCTCCATGCACAATCTGCTGTTACGCTACTGGTTAGCTAGTGGCGGCATCGATCCCGATAGTGATGTGAATTTAACCGTAATTCCGCCGCCTCAGATGGTTTCCCTGCTAAAAGCGGGTAAGATCGACGGTTATTGTGTGGGGGAACCCTGGAACTCCTACGCCGTTCAGGAAAAATTAGGCTACGTTATCGCCACCGATCTTGATATTTGGCCCGGACACCAGGAAAAAGTCCTCGGAGTCAAGGAAACTTGGGCAGCGAAACATCCCGAAACCCATATCCCCATGGTGAAAGCTTTAATTAAAGCCTGCGAATACTGCGATGATCAGCGTAATCGAGAACATATCGTTAATATTCTCAGTCAGCCCCAGTATGTGGGTGTGGATAGGGCGATTATCCGCCCTGGTTTCCTCGATGGTTATGATCGCGGTTTAGGAACTGCCCCCGAACCCCTATTCCGATTTAATCAGTTTTACGTCGATCAAGCTAACTGTCCAGGCCGCAGTGAGGCCCTATGGACCCTAACTCAGCTTGCCCGTTGGGGTTACGCGCCTTTCCCTCGCAACTGGGTGGAAGTGATTGAACGCGTCCGTCGTCCCGATCTATTTGGCGAAGCTTGCAGGTCCCTGGGCCTTCCCGATTTGGAACCCAATCGCCACAGTTTTGCCCTCTTTGATCATCTTATTTTCAATCCCGACGATCCGATCGGCTATCTGGAACGTTTTTCGATCCGTCGCGATTATCGCGTCTCGGAAGTTCTCCTCGATGATCCCGTCGCTAATTAAGGTTGGCTGAATAAATCTAAAAACCTTGTTGGGTAAAACTTTTAGACTTTTGCGGGAGTGATCGGGGGGAAAATTCAGGGACTTTTTCCCTGAAAATTAGGTAATTGACCAGATGAAAATCTCTAAAACCCTACACCCCACACCCCACACCCCACCCCCCACGAAACACTTTTTCAGCAGACCCGAATTAATAGTTGTGGTGGGCAAAGCCCACCTTAAAATAAATCTAGGACGAATATGCAAACTTTTACCGATAAGACCGTGAATTCCAGCACCACCACCCAGCCTTTTTTATTAGTTAGTAATGTTGCCAAAGAATACCCCTCTCCCGAAGGGGTTTACACCGTTTTAGACGGTGTGGAGCTGCAAGTCAATGAGGGGGAATTTGTCTGCATTATCGGTCACTCCGGCTGCGGTAAATCGACTCTTTTAAATATGGTGGCGGGGTTTTCTTCTCCTAGTCGTGGGCAAGTGCTGCTACAGGATAAAGAGGTTAAGGAACCGGGACCGGACCGGATGATGGTATTCCAAAATTATTCGCTTTTGCCCTGGAAAACTGCCTTTGAGAACGTTTATATCGGGGTTAGTTCGGTTTATCCCCAAAAATCTCACGCTGAGAAGGTGAGGATCGTGGAAGAAAATCTATCCCTAGTGGGATTGACAGAAGCAGCCCAGAAAAAACCCCCCCAATTATCGGGAGGCATGAAACAACGGGTTGCGATCGCCCGCGCCCTGGCCATTCGTCCCCAAGTCCTCATCCTCGATGAACCGTTTGGGGCCCTGGATGCGATTACTAAAGAGGAATTACAGGAAGAATTGCTGAAAATCTGGCAAGAACACCAGTTAACGGTGTTGATGATTACCCACGATATCGATGAGGCTTTGTTCTTGTGCGATCGCTTGGTGATGATGACCAACGGCCCAAGCGCTAAAATCGGTGAGGTGTTAAAGATGCCTTTTGCCCGTCCCCGGGTTCGTTCCCAAATTACCGAGGATCCCCGTTACTACGAACTTCGCAATGAAGCTCTCGATTTCCTCTACAATCGTTTTGCCCATTCGGAGGATCCCAACGAGGATGCCCCCGAAGAACCCCGCACAGAAAATCTCCTGGGTAAAATTGTTACTACTATTGGTGGCATAGCCTTACTCGCTTTTGTCGGTTTTAGTCTAATACAAATGTTCACTAGCAAGACTCCCAATACCGCTAATCCGGCTACCATAGAGGCCCCCAGATAGGTAGGGTTTGCTGAAAAAGTTTGTCGTGGGGGCAGGGTGTGGGGTGTAGGGTTTTACCGATTTTGAGGTAGAACGTAGGTTGGGTTGAAGCATGAAACCCAACGCCCGCATAGTTTACGCTACCGCTAACCCATCCTACAAATATAGCGGTTCTCACACCTGTGTGGCACAGTTAAACCTTTGCTAATGAGGGCTGGCTGAATAAATCTAAAAACCTTGCTGGATAAGACTTTTAGCCTTTTTTGAAATCCAAAAGTACCAGATATGGGAGTGATCAGGGGGAAATTCAGCTACTTTTTCCCTGAAAATTAGGTAATTGACCCCCTCAAAATCGGTAAAACCCCACACCCTACACCCTACACCCTACACCCTGCCCCTAGGAAAAACTTTTTCAGCAGACCCTAGCTAGGATTTGATAAATGCGATCGCTCTCTTTTCAGTAAGGCACTAGCGAGAAAAATACCCAGTATTGCCAATACAGCCATGGCATAAAAAGCATAAGTGTAAGTACCGAACCAATCGCGAATTCTACCGGTTACTAAAGTTCCGATCAAAGCACCAACACCGTAGGCAGTAAAAACAATACCGTAATTTTGGGCGTAGTGGTCAGGATTAAAGAAGTGGAGAGTGGTAGCGGGAGCTAGGGCTAACCATCCCCCTAAACAGAACCAAAATAGACAAAAAGCCACTAGATAGCTAGTAACTGCCCCTTTTTCGGCCTTGACCATCAACAGACAACCAATCAAAATGAGTGTATAGGCCCCGATCGCTAAATAATGGGGTTTCCAGCGATCGCTCAACCAACCGAACAAAGGACGACTAATACCATTAAACAAGGCAAATAGAGCAACACTACTAGCCGCTAACCCCGGCTCGATCTGGATAATTTCCTCAGCCACAGGACTAGAAATACCGATGGCGCTCAAGCCAATTAAAGCACCAATAGCATAGCAAAGCCATAAACCATAAAATGAGCGACTTTTCAGCATATTCACCGGATAATTGGCCTGAAAGTCGGATTTTCGATTAGCTAAATTTGCGGGGGGTTGCCAGTCTTGAGGGGGTAACTTCATTGTGATCGCAATAATCACAATAATTATTGTAAAGATAATCCCCAAAAATCTTAAACTTGGTCTAACGCTATATTCATTGATCAATCGATTGGCTAAAGGTGCGGTAATCAGGGGAGAAAGGCCAAATCCGATGATAGTTAAACCCACCGCTAAACCTTTTTTGTCGGGAAACCAGCGCGCCACCACTGCCATGGGAACACCGTAAGCGATGCCGACTCCTGTGCCGGCAATGACTCCGTAGGTCAGAATAATTGTCTGGATCTGAGCGGCAAAACTAGCGAGAATATAGCCTAAACCGACGATAATTCCGCCGAGAGCGGTCATCCTGCGAGTACCTACCCGGGGGATAAAAAAACCGGCAATCGGCATAGAAGCGGCATAAAATACTAAAGCCACAGTGTAGGGTAATAGGCTTTCCGTGGCGCTGAGATTTAACTCTGTTTCTAGGGGTTTTCTAAAGATACTCCAAGAGTACACCGTCCCTAAACAGAGTAAAACGCCCATTCCTAGAGGTATTAATAACCATCTACCTTTGGCCGCGGGTAATCCCAAAACTGTCAACTCGGAATCATAATTACTGTTAGTCATAGATCGCCGTGACTCTTTCTAGACTTGTCTGGCCAGTATTCTAGATGAGGTCATGGCTAATGGGGCCAATTTTCCAGAAAATTTTCCGATTAAAATGAGGGGCGAATTATTTCGCCCCCCTTTAAAAGTTTCCCCCCATCTATAGCGGAGGGACTTCTGACCACCTTTAACTAAACTGCTGCGAAGTAAACTTTTGACTTCACAGGGTCGGGAACCATGGTAGCATCCCCTTCTTGCCAACCGGCGGGACAAACTTCATCCGGATGGGATTGGACGTATTGAATCGCTTTCAGAGTGCGGAGGGTTTCATCGACACTGCGACCAAAGGAAAGATTATTAATAGTAGCGTGTTGGATAACACCTTCTTTATCGATGATAAAGAGACCGCGCAGGGATACCCCCGCATCAGGATCAAGAACATTGTAAGCGGTGCTGATTTCTTTTTTTAGATCCGACACCAACGGATAGGCCACATCACCGACACCGCCGGATTTTCTCTCGGTTTGAATCCATGCTAGGTGAGCAAATTCGCTATCGACGGACACCCCTAAAATCTCGGTGTTGATGCTGGCAAATTCGCTAACTCGATCGCTGAAAGCGGTAATTTCCGTGGGGCAAACAAAGGTAAAATCGAGGGGATAGAAGAATAAAACGACGTATTTACCCCGATAATCCGATAATTTGATGGTTTTGAACTCTTGATCGAAAACGGCGGTCGCGGTGAAATCCGGCGCCGCTTGTCCGACTCTTAAGCAACCTTCGGCGGTCATACTTTTAATCTCCTTAATCTAGTTTCTGGGAAAATGCAACTATTTTTACATTCCTTAACAACTATATCATAGTCATAACGATTTTGAGTAGTTGGCCGTTAGTTGGGGATTGGGAAGGTTATATCGGGCGAGAGAAAAAGAATTTAATAGACTCCGTAATATTCACTTTTGCAGCCGAAATAATAATTTAAGGACAGCGAAAGAGATCGTCACCCGGGGAATTCAGCCCATTGTACAACTTAGTACAACTTTCTTGCCTCAACGCTCCGACCTGCTGCTGTCTGCTTTTACTTATAGTTGCAAAGGCTATGTCAATGTCATCAAGCACCGGTAAATATCTATCCTCATCCCAACGTCAGCAACTTCTCGAAATCTCAACAGAACCGAATATCTCTGATGTTGATCGCAAACGGATTCAAATCATTCTTTTCGCTGACGAGGGCAAATCCCAGAACGAGATCCGTAAGCTTCTCGATTGTACTGCCGCCACCGCTAGTAAATGGATACTGATCGCCGAGAGTGGCAAGATCGATCGCTGGCAAAAATACCGCCGCGGTCGCCCTTCAAAAGTTGATCAACCTTACCTCGATCGCCTGAGGGAACTGATTAGTAAATCCCCCCGGGATTTCGGCTATTCCTTTAAGCGATGGTCGGGAGTTTGGTTAGCGCGGCATCTAGAGAAGGAATTCGGGGTTGCACTCACCCCCACCCACATCAATCGCCTCCGCAAACAGCTACAGCCGCTCCGCATCGTCGATCTTTCTCCTTCAGCCAAAGCTTAAAACAACTATGCTCGATACTCACAGCCTCGTCAATCCCTGGCCGGAATTCCTGTCCGAAACCCAGTGGCGGAGTCTCCAGAAAACGGCGATCGCCCTCTCTCCCGAAGCAGGTACACTGCCCGTACAGTCGGGGTTATACCTAGTCGTTGGCGGCAAAGTTCGGATAGCGAACTCGCAGCAAAAAGAGATGATTGCGCTCAAAACCGGCGAATTTTTCGGGGAATTCTCCCTCTTTCCCCGATCGGGTTTTCTTCCCTACTCGGTTCGAGTCTCGGCGAAGGCGGAACTACTTCTTATCCCCGAGTCCGCCCTGAGGCCGATCCTGAAAAAACACCCCGCCCTGAAAAAAACCTTACTACAACGGGCGCGGGAAATTGAGCAACTTCTTGGGACGAAGACAGAAGAAACGGACAAAAAAAGCGATCGAGCCTATTTCCCCTCTCCGGCGCAGCGGTTAGGTCACTGGATCGGGCAATCCCTCCGCCGTTATCCCTTCTTCGAGCAACAGTCCGCCTCCGATTGCGGGGCGGCCGGTTTAGTCATGATCGCCCGTTATCACGGCAAAAGAATCAGCGTCAACCGTTTACGAGAAATGGCCAACGTCAACCGCGACGGAGCATCCCTGAAGGGACTGATCACCGCGGCGGAAAATATCGGCCTCTCCACCCGTCCGGTAAAAGCGACTCTAGAGGGATTAGGGAAACAGCCCCTACCTGCGATCGCTCACTGGGAAGGCAAACACTTCGTTGTTATCTGGAAAATTACCCCCAAACAGGTGATTATTGGCGATCCAGCGATCGGGCAATTAACCCTAAGTCGTGCCGAATTCGCCAGTAAATGGACGGGATTCACCCTGCTGCTCCAACCGAACCAGAAATTCCGGGACACGAAAGAGGATAAAACCTCTCTCTGGCAGTTTTATCGCTTACTGGAACCCCATTGGTTCGTACTGCTGGAAATTTTCGTCGCCTCGCTTTTTATCCAGATATTCGGCTTAATTACGCCGATTTTCACCCAGTTAATCCTCGATCGGGTAATCGTGCAGGGGTCCTTAACTACCCTTTGGGCGATGGGGATCGGTGCGCTAATTTTCGGGGTTTTTCGGGTGGCAATTACTGGTTTACGCGCCTATCTCCTCGATCACACCGCTAATCGCATCGATACGGCATTAATCACCGGTTTTATCCGCCATACCCTCAGCCTTCCCCTCGGTTATTTCGAGTCCCGCTATGTGGGCGATATTATTTCCCGCGTCGGGGAAAATCGCAAGATTCAGCGTTTTCTCTCTGGGGAAGCTCTCTCGATTTTACTTGACTTATTAACGGTTTTCGTGTATGTGGCGGTGATGTTCCGCTATAGCTGGCAATTAGCCCTCATCAGTTTAGCGATCGTGCCACCGTTCCTTCTGCTGGCGTTAATTTCTACCCCTTTTCTGCAGCGAATAAGCTAAAACGCACTTAAACCACCTAAAATAGAAATAGTAACTTGAGAAAAATCCTACTTATGCCAGCCAAAGATTTCCTAGACTTAGAAGAAAAGAAAAACTTACAAAAAGCTCTTAAAGAAGAAGAAAGAGCAGAG
>NZ_JAPZQM010000103.1:0-6664 GCF_027530565.1 Microcystis sp. LE19-10.1B
TTGCGGGGATCGGGGGAAAATTCAGGTACTTTTTCCCTGAAAATTAGGTAGTTGACCACCTCAAAACTGGTAAAACCCCACACCCCACACCCCACACCCCACACCCTGCCACCACCGAAAAGCTTTTTCAGCAAACCCTAACTAGGATCACCTTGTAGGTGTGGCAAGGGTTTCAACCATTGCTGTCCAAAAAAGCACAGAATAACCCACTATGAAATTCTATCAAATCGCTGTAACCATTGTAAAATCGTTGTTAAATAAAAATCTTTCTCAATTAATTCTTAAGAATTTATAAATATTGCGAAATGTTAATTTAAATATTCTCAAGTTTTTGGAGTCAATAAATAATTTTTGCTTATCTTTGTCCAACATGGGGTTAGAAGTCAGGAGTCGGGAGTCAGAAGTCAGTATTCAGGAGACAGGAGATTATTTTTATGTATTCTTCCCACACCCCACACCCCACACCCCACACCCCACCTCCCCACTTTCCCACTCTCGACAATTCTCCTTCTCCGCCGCGTTAAGCATAGTCGATAATAATAAAAGACAGATCGATCGCTTGCGCTCATGACCGGCAACCACTACCAAACCTTAGAAATCAGCCATAAATCGACCCCTGACGAGATTAAACGGGCCTATCGGCGTTTAGCCAGACAATTCCATCCCGATAGTCAAAACGATAGTGCCAGTCACGATAAAATCGTCGCTATTAACGCCGCCTACGAGATTTTAAGCGATCCGAGGCTAAGAAAGGACTACGATAACCAACTAATCGCCAATTTTCCCGAAAAACGCGGCCAACGCACTGCCACTGCCCAAGCAAATTACCATCGTTACAAAGAGGCAGTCCAGGAAGACGAGGCCCTGGTGAAACAGTGGTATAACCAGACCTATAGCCCGATTAATCGTCTGATCGGTCAAATTATTCGACCTCTCAAAGGTCAGATCGATCACCTATCCGCCGATCCCTTCGATGATCAGTTAATGGCTGTTTTTCAAGACTATCTAGAAACCTGTCGCCAAAATCTCGATCGAGCCAAAACCCTCTTTTGCCAAAGGCCCAACCCTGCCAAAATGGCCAAAGTGGCCGCTTCTCTTTACTACTGTCTCAATCATCTCACTGACGGACTAGAAGAATTAGAAACCTTTACCCTTAACTACGATGATCGCTCTCTCCACACCGGTCAAGAAATGTTTCGCATGGCCCAGCGTTTACAGGTGGAAGCTAAACAGATAGCCAGTCAGTGCCAAAATTAAATCTCTGGTAAAAATCAAAAATTGTTGTTAGGGTTAGGAGCCAGTAGTCAGTAGTCAGGAGAATTAAGAATGAATAATAATCAATTAAATGGTCTATTTACAGATTTTAGGCAATTTAATCATTATTTTTGCCTTTTTTGAACCATGAAAAATTAATTATGCCAGAGCTTGATTAAATCTCTAGCCATGGGCAAAAAAAAAGACGAAAATAGATCAAGACCAGATTTACCCAACCCTAGCTTAACCCCGATGAGAGACAAACAATCAGAAATTACCAATATATCCACCCCTAGAGATTCTGATCTTTATTCCTTGCCTCCGGCCGTCCAACGAGCTGCTAATATCCTTTTACGTCAGGGAAGAATCGGTTTTTGGACGCAGATTGTCCTGGGCGTAATTTCGGGGGTTTTATTACTCATTGCTACCGCTAGTTTATTAGGGACGAGACAACGCACTTCTGGCATTGAAATCGGTGTTTTATGTGCCATTGGTGGGGCTGGTTTCTTGGTGGTCGCCATTTTCTTTTCTTCTCGTTACATGAAAATTGCCCGTCAAATGTTGAGAGGTGATCAAGATAGTCGCCCGAAAAAATCCGATACTATTCAGTTAATCCGTCAGGGTTTAATCGCTAATATTATCGGGATGTTTTTAACTATTTTGGGAGCGCAAGCCTTGGCGGGAATTGTCTTAATTAAATCCCTCAATGTTCCCCAAGGTACTTTTAATGTTGCCTCTAACCCCAGTCAATTTGTTAATTCGGTTGATCTGTTAATTGTGCAGGCTAATACTAATACAATTCTCGCTCACTTTACTGGTATCGTTACTTCTTTGTGGCTTCTTAATCGTATTACTTCTAAATAAATATGGCCATGCAACGCACCCGTTTAAGTACGCTGGCTAATGTCACCAGCAGTCGATTTAATAGCTTTTTTGGTAATCCTTGGCGGCGGATTTCCCTACAGATAATTTGTGTTTTATTTGGAATTTTTTCTGGTCAAGCAATTGTCACCACTGCTGGACAAACTGCTCAATGGGATGTCACAGCTGCTGGTTTATTAGTGCTGTTTACGGAGGCGATTAGCCGGATTGTTTACCGAAAAAGTTCTCAGGCTAAACCCGCACCGATTCTGCGAGAATCTTTCAATTTACTCAAAATTGGTATCACCTATAGTTTGTTTCTAGAAGCCTTTAAAATTGGCTCTTAAATAGGGTTTGCTGAAAATGTTTCTTGGTGGGGTGAGGATTCAGGAGCCAGTCGGGGAAAGTGGAAACCTTGCCCTTAAGTGCCGACCGGCAGCGAGCAATCGTAGCCAGCCTAGACAGAACTAATGTATTAGTTAAGCTGCCCAACGATACCCTTACTCCATGGCGCTTCTCAGGAAAATAAGGATTTCAGACGTTCATTCTCATTAGTACATTAAAATTACCCAGCTTTAGCATAGGCTCTGTAAGACTTTTAGCCATGGCTAATATATTCATACGGGAGAAGTTCAGTTATAATTAAATTACCAAATTATATTTAGGCCAAATTTTTTTAATCATCATGCCACAACAATCCTTAATCACTAAAACCCTGACAGCGCAAGCCATTACCCCCCCCCGCACAAAATAGTTTAAATGTCAAGCTTTTTAGAAAAATACTTTTATTGTCTCCCCTGTTGTTTTGGGAATTATTGGGTTTAGAAGTTAGCTCAGTTAAAGCAGTAGAAAACCTACAATGTCCCGTTATTTCTAGGGAAGAAGTTGATACTAATGCTCTTAAAAGAGAAATTGCTAATTATTCAGACACTCTGCGAGTCTATCCTAGCGATCTGGGTACGATTAAACTTTATCTTCAACGGGGAATGGCGCGAGAAAAAATCAACGATCAAAACGGTGCGATCGATGATTTCAGTCAATACATTTGGTACAGTAATTATAATGCTCCCGCCTTCAAAGATAGACAGTTACTAGCTCAAGCCTATTATCAAAGAGGTGTGTTAAAGTTAGCCATGGCAAAGGAGCAGCGTCAGCTAAAATTATTAGAAGCTGCCCGCTCAGATTTTCAGCAAGCCTTTAAATATAATCCCAATAAAAGCGAAGTTTACTTTAACCTAGCAATTATTGCATCTTTGCTCAATCATCAATCCTTGGCTTTAGATTATTACCAGCGTTTCATTGGTTATGAAACTGAAGATTATCGCGGCTATTATCATCGAGGACAGCTATACTCTCAGTGGGGAAATTATGCAGAGGCTATCAAAGATTATGATCTGGCTATTTTATACAAACCCGATCTAATTGAAGGCTATTATAATCGGGCTATAGCTTTAGAAAAGATAGGGGGAAAACGAGAGGCTTTTAAGGATTATAAAATCGTTTTAAAATGCTCACCTAAATTATTTTTAGCCAAGAATGCTCCTAGCAGTTATCAAAACCGTGCCAGAGTACAAATTGAAATGGCTGACGAGGAAGTAGAATTAGCCAATTTATCTTCTAATTCCCTGTCAGGATATCAAACAGCGATCGAGTATTACAATGGAGCAATCAAAGATCTAGCACTTGTCATTCGTATTAATCCCAACTACGATAAAATTCCCCATTCTAGAGCATTTCTTAAACGGGGTTATGCTCACCTAAGACTCAACAATAATCAAGGGGCAATTCAAGATTATAACCAAGCAATTTATCTGCAACCCCAAGACGCAAAAGCCTATGTATATCGTGGGTTAATGCGAGCCAATAAATATCAAGAATACGCAGGAGCTTTAGAGGATTTTACTGCGGCAGTGGCACGAAATCGTCATGATGCAGCCGCTAACTATCATCGGGGGTTAGTGCTGTATAAATTGGGGCGTTATCAGGAGGCAGTAGATAATTATAATATTGCCTTAGCCCAAGATGATGGGATTAATACACCTAGTTTTACTTCTCGATCTGTCTGTAGCGAAAATATCCGAGAATCTGCCGACAAAAATTATTTTTATAACTCCAGAGAAACCGATTTTCGTCCTAATTATAATGTCTCTTGTCATGCTCAAGCCCGGGGAGATGCTTATTTTGCTCTGAAAAATTTTGCTGCGGCCGAAAGAGATTATACTACTTATATAGTTGCCTATCCTAACGATCCAGAAGGGTATCATAAACGGGCTAATGCGCGTTTTGAAAAAGGGGATAAACAGGGAGCGATCGAGGATTATAATGTATTCCTACAAAAAGTCCGTGATGCGAGAATTTTCTATAGTCGTGGTAATAGTAGCGCTGACGTGGGAGATGACCAAGGAGCGATTACAGATTACCTGCAATCTTTGAGCATTAATCCTATCGATGTGACAGCGTATAGTAATCGGGGAAATGCACGCACTGATACCGCTACTATTCCCGATAATGTACAAGTAACACCGAGAATATCGGAGAATCCGATCGCCTATAATAATCGTGGTATTATTCGACGACAAACTGGGGACAAGGAGGGTGCTTTAGAGGATTTAGATAAGGCAGTTAGCTTGAATTCCAATAATCCTATTGCCTATAATAACCGGGGAGTTATTCGCTTTGATTTGGGAGATAATGCCAGTGCTTTGGAGGATTTAAATATGGCTATTTCTCTCCAGTCTAACTATGCTGAAGCTTACTATAATCGAGGTTTAGTTAAGGAAAAAATGGGCGATAAGAAGGCAGCGATCGCTGATTATCAATTAGCAATTACTTATCAGCCAAATTATGGCGAAGCTTATTATAATTTGGCGCTTGCCACCTACGACGATAAAAATCCTAGTAGTCGAGTAGCGAGCCTTAACTATTTGCAAAAAGCCGCTAATGCTTTGATAAAAACTGGTAATTTAGAACTTTATGAACGCGCGGTAGAATGGATGTTAAAAATGCAGTAATTTCTCGAAAAAATAAGCTCATTTTTGACAAAGACTTCAAGACTTGGCTATTTCAAGCCTTCAAAGAGCGGGGGAGTCTCTTATTGCCGATCAATTAGCCGCTAATCATCATACAAGGTTGGGTTGACGTAAGGAAACCCAACCATAAACCCAAGGAAACTACCGTAGGTTGGGTTGACGTAAGGAAACCCAACTATAGACCCAAGGCAACCCAACAAAAAGATTCAGAGAACTCCATAAAAAAGATGATCCAATAGTCAAGTGGTTTGATAAGGGATTTCCACAAACCACTTTGGCAAATGGGGAAGTCGATTAATCTGTTTTTCCAACTCTGCCATTGCCTTCTGAATCAACTTTACCCCAGTGTGGTAAACCTTCTCAATGAGCTTGACGACCGGATTTTTTCCTTTGAAGGTAAGGGTTTCGGCAAAGTGAAGCACCGTTTCCACACCCCAAGAGTAAACTCCCCTTCCAATGCTGCTCCAGCCAGCCAAAGGTACGTTCTACTGGATTGTACTTGCTGTGATAGGGGGGATAGTAGGCTAACTCAATGTTCAATTGCGACTGCTGGGCAAAGGCTACCATCCGGTTCATAAACTGAGTACGACGAGAATGGTTCTCCGGCCCATTGTCTTGGTTAATCACCAATTTGTGAATGTGGCTAAAGCGGTCTTTTACCATCGCCCACCACTGCTCCAGCAAGTCCACAATACAATCTGCGGTCAGTTTAGAGCTGACAAAGAACAAGTACAGTTCATTGTATTCGGGGAGGAAAATACCATAGGGGGTGAGGGTGGTGCTCGCATCAAAATCATGATCTAAGGCAATAGTGGTCACTCGCGTTTTGCCTCCTCGGTCAAACTCTCCAACTTTGACCGCTACTTTGGCATCCATTGAGATACGTAAGGTCTGCGGGTCAGCATCGGCCTGTTGATTAACCGAGTGGATTTGCTCAAAGATGGCATCCGTTTCCGGTATTTTCTTTTGCGGTTTCGCCTTGACTACTCGTTTTAATCTATATCCCATCTCGTTTAATCGGCAACGAATTGTCTCCTCACTGGGTAATTCCTCCGGATGGTAGCCTTTCTGCTCTATCAATTGACGACGCACTTCCGATGCACTTATCCGGCTGTATAAACGGGTGCTTTTGAAACTAGGATCGGTCTGTGCCTGGGGTTCTACCAAGGCTCGTATGTCTTCGAGCAAATTAGGTAATTTTTCTTCTACTCGCTTGCGTCCACTGCGATGATAACCATCTTCGAGTGCTTGTCCACTGGTCAATTCCCCCATCCCTTTGCGGATTGTTCGCCGATTCCAGCCCAATTCTCGTTCGGCAAAGGTTTGCCCTCCAATACCTAACGTTTTCACCACTTCTGCCATAAATTGTCGTCTGTCACTGCCTTTCAGCTTTTGGGCAGTTTTGATATAAAGGGCTTTCAGACTATCGGTTAGTTGAATCAGGGATGCTGGTTTCATGCGAGTTCCTCACTCTGAGGATTTTCCCGTTATTATAGGATCAATCATTCTCTGTAATTCTC
>NZ_JAPZQM010000076.1:0-3809 GCF_027530565.1 Microcystis sp. LE19-10.1B
CCACCTTTTAGACTTTATGCTCGATGAGGCCATCCCTGTTACTCGCGTTAATTCTTCTTGATTTTGGATGGGGAGCTACAGGGCAAAAGCGTTTTGTATTCTGTATTCCTTGCTACATTCTGAATTTGGAATTGCTGGGAAACCCAAAAGAAAGTTGAGGAAAGTGACAGAAGCGGTTAGGTGAGGATAAAATACCAGTGGTCGCTTTAATATCACCTGAATAGTCGGTTTTTTGTGTCTTTCCCGAGACTATCGGCTGCTACCACTGGTTTGCTGTTGTTTGTTGTTGTAATCCGAGGAAATATAGTTCTTGCGTTCCCAAGCGCCTGAACTGCATTTGTCTCTCTAGTAACAATTGTAACAGACAATACCCATTTTGTGTAAAAAAAAGTAAACAATTTGGTAAAAAATTATTTTTTGCGGTAATCTTCAACCCTCTGAGGACAGCCCCAGATTACCGTTTCCTGTTTGTAAACCACCATACCGGGCTTGGCGCCCTTGGGTTTATAGACGTATTTGGGACGGGTATAGACGACGGGAACCTGTTCACTATGGCGAGCGCGGCTATAATAAGCGGCGTAATCGGCGGCAAATTGCAGATCGGCGGCTTCTGGAACTGTACCGGGGGTTAAACGGAGTAAAACGTGACTACCAGCGATTTCTTGACTATGAAACCAGATATCGTAATCGCTGGCGCTACGAAAAGTTAGCCGATCATTTTGACGGTTATTTCTGCCAATCCATAATTCTACTCCAGAGGGAGTAATAAAGCGCATGGGTTCAGATTCTTTGTTATTCGTCCGATTACGCTGGTAATTGCTTTCTAGATACTTTTGTTGGATTAATTCTTCTTGTATCTCGTCTAATGCCTGTAAATCTTCGCTGCTGCTATAATTTTCTAGTTGACTTAAACTCGATCGCACTTGTTCGAGATAATTAATTTCACTGACCACTTCCTCTAATAAAGGTTCCACCGCTAACCGCGCCCTTTTTAATTTCTGATGTTGTTTATAAAAATATTGGGCATTCTGCACGGGATTTCTTTCGGGATCGAGAGGAATAATTACAGGTGTTCCTGTCTGGAAATCCGCCAAACTAATGCTAGTCATTCCCTGCTGTATTTGCTGCAGATTTGCCATTAATAAATCCCCTTGCTCTTTATAGCGATCAGCATGAGCAGATTCTGCTAGTCTTCTTTGAAATCCTGCGGCTTTGGTTTGCAGTTTAGTCAGTAAAGAGGTGATTTTTTGGCTTAATTTTTGCTGTAGTTGTCGAAAACTTTCTTGATTAATTTGGTCGCTATAATAACGGTTTAATAATTCTTGGACATTTTTAGCCGCCGCCAGCATCTCCCCACCGATAACTGTATAACCTTCGCTTGTCCATCCCGGTTGAAAGGTTTTATTTTCGAGCATTTTTAACCATTCTTGCCAGGCCGAAAAGAGCTTTTCCCAATCATTAGTATCTAACTGATCCGTGTTTAATTTCGGGTTAATTTTGGCTTTTTGCAACAGCGATCGAGCGATGACCGGACTAACACCACGATAGGTACTAACTAACTGTTTTTCGATAGTTTTAGGGATTAAACTAACTCTGGCTTGCCAACTGCTCAAGGATTCTTCTAAACTGGGATTTGTTGCCAATAAAACGGGGGGTAGTTGATAGATTTGTCCCGTTTGTACGGTGCGAACACTAGACTGGGTGGCATTGACTTGATGGGCAACGGTGACAATTTGATTGTCAGCCGCAGTTAAAATAACATTGCTATATTTGCCCATAATTTCTATATACAAATGCCCCAGGGCCGGATCATCGGGACGTTGGGCAAATTGTAGATCGATGACTCTTTCCCACGGGGCAACAAATGCTAATTTTGTCAGGGCAAAACCATTGAGTTGATGACGCAATTGATCGCTGAAAGTGAAGGTATCTGGGACTTTTGGCGGTGGATCACCAATATGCAGCCGCGCCCCTTGGGGATGCCAAGAAATAATTAACCATCCCTTGCGATCGAAGGTTCGTAAATGGAGGGCGATCGTTTGGCGATCAATTTGATACACTTGTTCTAGTCTTGCGGGCAGCCAAGTGGCGGCAATTTCGGCACAAGTGGCGCTGAGGGTGGTAAAGTCTACGGATTGCATTTTCAGGATTCAGCTGTAGGGTGGGTTAGGCGACGGTAACTGCTACAGTTTAGTATTGATTTTGTGTTCGCCGTAACCCACCAAATTATTGCTCCTTTTTTCTCGGTGCTTTAGGTTGGTGCGTTACGCTGCGCTAACGCACCCTACTGGACTGTTTCAGCTAAAATAGGGCAATAGATTTCGGCTTAAAGTCTTAGATTATAGAATTTATAGCATTTTTCTAATACACCAAATTAGCTGAAACAAACCACTACTTTTTACTTTTATAAAAGGGTTTTTTAACGACGGTAGCGGGGTAGGTAGTGCCGCGGATTTCTACTTCGATCGCCTGTCCGATCGAGGCGAAAGGTGTGGGAAGATAGGCTAAAGCGATCGCTGTGTTTAAAGTTGGTGATAAAGTGCCACTGGTGACTTTACCCACCACTTCCCCAGCGAATACTACCGGATAATCGTGACGGGCGATATGTTTGCCGGACATCTGCAATCCCACCAAGCGCCGATTCACACCATTAAGTTTTTGGTCTTCAAGGACATTGCGACCGATAAAATCGCCTTTTTCTGGCAGATGAACCAACCAATTTAAGCCTGCCTCTAGGGGACTCGTGCTATCGTCGATATCCTGTCCATAAAGGGCTAAAGCTGCCTCTAAACGCAGGGTATCCCGCGCTCCTAAACCGCAGGGAGTCACCCCTAAATTTAAGAATTCCGTCCAAAGTCGCTGCCCGATTTCAGGAGCGGCCATAATTTCAAAACCATCTTCTCCCGTGTAACCGGTCCTAGCGATAAAAACTTTTTCCCCGAAAAGCTGGCTTTCCCAGTGATTAAATAGGCCAAAATCGCTTAATTTTTCCCCGACCAAGGGCTGTAAAATTGTGGCCGCCTTGGGTCCTTGCAGGGCAATTAAGACCCTTTCTCGCGATAAATCCTTTAATTTGACCCCCGAACCCTCTAAATTGCCTAAAATCCATTCTCGATCTTTATCGGTGGTTGAGGCATTAACAATTAATACGCCTTGGCTTTCGCTTTGGTAGTAAAAGATAATATCATCGATTATGCCACCGTCCGGGTTAAGTAAAACGCTATATTGTGCTTTTCCTGCCCTTAAACGGGCTAAATTAGAGGGAACTAGGGTTTGGAGAGATTGAACCAGATTATCTCCAGTTAAGATAAATTTGCCCATGTGGGAAATGTCAAACATCCCGACACCATTGCGGACAGCATTATGTTCGATTTTTAGGCCGCTAAACTGTATCGGCATCTCCCAACCCGCAAAAGGGGTAAATTTGCTGGTTTGTTGGGCAATTAGGTCATATAAGGGGGTACGAATAGCGGGGGAAGTTGCTTCTTGGTTAGCCACGGTGATCTCGATCGACTGGTTTTCTGCCTAGACTAGCATAGCAGTTATCAGGAGACAGGAGACTCCGAGACAGGAGACTCCGAGACAGGAGACAGGAGATTATTTTTATTTATACTTCCCACACCCCACACCCCACACCCCACACCCCACACCCCCCCCCCCACAACCCACACCCCAAACCCCCCACCCCCCCAACCCCCCCACCCCCACCCCCCAAACCCCAACACCCCAAAACCCAAAAAAAAAAACCCAACCCCAAAAAAAAAACCCCCCCCGAAAAATGGGATTAGGAAAACCCCCCCCCAATAAAC
>NZ_JAPZQM010000512.1:0-3042 GCF_027530565.1 Microcystis sp. LE19-10.1B
CCTTATCCTGACTTGATTTCAGTTTTTTCTTTGTCAGTAAGGGTGTCAACAAGGAATATTACAAATTGTTAACCGAGTCTTGAAAGCCTTGTGCTACAAAGGTTTGAAATGTTAAGAAAGATGTGACTAAAGGACAGCTTAATAAGGGGGGCATCGGATAATTTTTAACGCCTACCTACTTAAAAATGGGGAAAAATCAGGAGTTAAGCTGCAGGTATCCAAACTATAGGAGAAATTGGGGCTAATCAATCAGCTAGTTTTGCCAGTTTAGCCGAATTATCCTCAATCACATCTAACCGCGAAAAAAAACGCCAAAAAGAGTGATAATAAACCTAGCTATTCCCAGAGTAACAAGAAAAGCCCGATGGTGAAAACAGTAATAGGTGTCGATTTAGGTGGAACTGCGATTAAAATTGGTAAATTTGACCAAGAGGGCAATTGTCTCGAATCTATCACCTTGCCCACTCCCCAACCCGCTACACCCAAAGAAGTCGCCCATACCATACATCAAGGCATTTGTCAAGTAAATTTAGATAAAAGTTGTCAAGCCATCGGTGTGGGAACGCCGGGGCCGGCGGATGCTCAGGGAAGAATTGCCAAAATAGCGATTAATTTGGCAGGATGGCGGGATATTCCCCTCGCCGATTGGTTAGAAGAAAGTACGGGAATGCCGACAATTTTAGCCAATGATGCCAATTGTGCCGGTTTGGGGGAAGCTTGGTTAGGAGCGGGCAAACGGTTTCAAAACTTGATCCTGTTGACCTTGGGGACGGGAGTAGGAGGGGCAATTATCCTCGATGGTAACTTATTTGTGGGCAGCAAGGGAACGGCCGCGGAATTAGGCTTAATAACCCTTAATTTTGACGGTCCATTGTGCAATAGCGGTAATCGGGGTTCCTTGGAACAATACGCCTCCCGGCAAGCTATTCGCCGGATGACCGGCAAAGAACCGAAGCAATTGGCAGAATTGGCCGAAAAAGGCGATCGAGAGGCTTTAGAATTCTGGCAGGGTTACGGCTGTTTACTGGGGGCTGGTATCGCCAGTTTACTCTATGTTCTCACTCCAGAGGCGGTAATTATCGGCGGCGGCATTAGCGCCAGTGCTAAGTTTTTCTTTCCCTCTCTGCTCACAGAAATCGAAGGACGGGTGTTACCTAGTTCCAGAGAAGGATTAGAGGTATTAACGGCCGAGTTAGGTAATCGCGCTGGGATGGTGGGGGCCGCTAAATTAGCTTGGCAATTATTGGACCTCCGCAAGGAGTCTATTATGGGGGGGACTGACTTAATCGTGAATAATTAAGTGGCGATCGCAATCGCTGCTCACGGCTCCCTGACGCTGAAATTCGCCTAACAAACGCGTCACCGTTACCCTCGTGGTACCGATAGCATTGGCGAGATTTTGATGGGTTAAACGGATCTTTAAACGACTGCCTTGGGCGATTGGTTCTCCCATTTCCCGCTTTAATAACTGTAGTAACTGCTGGAGACGCTCCTCCACTCGTTTGAGTCCTGCGATCGCAAGAAGCGATTCCGTTTGTTGTTGACGACGGATCATTTGATTTAGCATCATCCTAGTTAATTCCGCCGAATTTTCGACTTCGGCGATCGTGTACCACTTTAGGTACAGTTCCGACAAGGCTCTGGCGTGATAGGATTCCAGATGGGTCAAATTTAAGCCAAAAAAGTGGGATGAATGAACCCAGCCTAGTAAAATTTCCTCCCCACTCTCAGATACTTGACTTAGTTGCGCCATACCCCGATAAACTTGCCAGACTCCATCAACCACCAGAGGAATATTTTCCCCGCGATCATAAAAATGGAGCCGACGACTCTCGCTATAGTCTTCTCGGAAGGGTGAGGAGTTGGGATTATAGGTCAGCAACATGATCAAAGTTCTCCTAGGTGAGGGGCTAACAATTTTAACCCCACTCTACTGTATCAAGGTAAACATTAGGTAATCCCCAGATTAACAGTTATCAGTGGGTCAGTTATCAGTTATCAGTGGGTCAGTTATCAGTTCACCGATTACTGATTACTGTTCACTGTTCACTGAAATAATACTAAATCCGTTGAGTAACGCACAGAAAACGGGTTTCTCGGAGAAACCCGTTTTCTGCTCATGTCCCCCATTTCCCTCTCCCGCAGCTGAAAAACCTACAGATTATTAATTTAAAGCATCTTTAAGAGCCGTGCGAGCGGCCAGATGATTGCGGGTTGAGGTGAGAATTTCCGATTCTCGTTGGAGACGACTGACTGTATCGAGCATTTCTAATAAAGCTTGTTGTTCCCCGGCCACACCGTAGAGATTACCCGCCACCCAGTAGGATAATTCCAGGGGAAGACTAGGCAAATCGTCGGGGAGTTCAATTTTTTGAGCGGTTAATTTGGCTGATAGATGAACCACATCCCGCAGCAGTCGATCCACTTCTTTGGCCAGAGGTCGCAGATCTTGGGTGGTGGGGACATCTTCAATCCACTCCACCAAACCGACGCGATAGGGTTTTTCCCGGACGTATTCTAGGACACGGAAACGCTGTTGACCGATGGTGAGAATTTTTAAGCGATCATCCGGGAGACGTTGACAACGGACAACTTCCGCACAACTGCCGACTTTAGCGATTTCTCCCGTGGCTGGATCTACCATTAAGACCCCAAAACGGCGATCTTCTTCCAATATCGTATTCATCATAATCCGATAGCGAAACTCGAAGATGTGCAGGGGCAGAGGACGACCCGGGAATAAAACAACTTCGGGTAGGGGAAAGAGAGGTAATTCTCTAACGGCAATGGAAGAAGTGGCCATAGGTTTAGTAAAAAAAAACCGATCTTTTCTTATTTTTACACAATACCCCCTGAACCGCTAGGTAAGGGCAAGAGACTCCGAGCCAGTATTCAGGAGTCGGGAGATTGCCTTTATTTATTCTCCCCACACCCCACACCCCACACCCCACACCCCACACCCCACACCCCACACCCCACACCCCACACCCCACACCCCACTTCCCCACTTCCCCACTTCCCCACTTCCCCACTTCCCCACAC
>NZ_JAPZQM010000511.1:0-1155 GCF_027530565.1 Microcystis sp. LE19-10.1B
GCTGAAGCGGTAATCCGTTTGAGTTCTTTTTCTAGGGATTCGGGAATTTTTGTCCAATCAATTAGTTGGTGAACTTCAGGAAAGAAGAAGTATAAAAACGCTTCAAAATACTCGGTTAATGCTTCTTTCCAGGGTTCATCATAATTGGCGGTTGTCTGTTTCATTATGACAATTTTAGTGGGTTGTTGTCAGAAGGTGATGGCTAACACAAACTAAGCAGTTAAAGTATTTAACCAATTGATTAAATCTTCAACCGTTGAGAAATCGAATAAAGCTTCTCCTAATACTTCGACATCATCAATACTTAACTGCATAATTTTAGTTTCTAAGGAAGGATTAATCTCCCCTAACTTGCGTTTAATTTGACGAAGAATCAATGTCTTTTCGCGTTCGATACCTTGTTCGATACCTTGTTCGATACCTTGACGCATCCAACTGGTGGTAATTTGCATAACTCCCTCCTGTACGGGTTGACTAAATGTGCTAATCTCTTCTTGAAATTGTCTCTCTTCCACCGGATTTAGATTGAGATAAGTATCAATAAATCCAGAAATCAATTGCATTCTCGCCGCATCTAACCTTAAAGTGATTAACAAGCGCAGACATTCCGCCTTCACCTTAGCTCGCTCTTTCTCGGCAATGTTCATCTTCGCCATCAAAGCTGAAGCAACTGGATTCGTTTGATTGAGAAAATCTCGCCAATTTAATCGATTTAACTGCACTACTTGATAATTAAATTCTAAGACTTTTAAATCGGGAAAATCGACTACATATTGACTAATCGCTGCTCTTTTTGGCTTTGAATAAGAGAAAATGACAATCGGATAAATCGGTAAGACAAATTTCTCATGAAAGCGAGCAAAATAAGTAAACATTCGCCGGTTAAACCACTTGCGGGAACTTTCCTGCGCCTCTACATGAATCAGAAAAAACGATTCTTTTCCGCGAAACTTAACCTGTGCGACTAAATCGCTTTCATGTCTTTCTCCTTCCGTGACATCGGTAAATACTTCTGGCTCTTCGGGACTTGGTATGGTTCGATATGGGGGCATAAATCGACTAAATCCTTATCTGGCAAGAGATTTAATTGATTAGTTCGCTCTAGAGCAAAAACAATTGACAAAAATCGCTAAATGCCTTTCTCTATAAGGGTTC
>NZ_JAPZQM010000687.1:0-6253 GCF_027530565.1 Microcystis sp. LE19-10.1B
GGAGTGATCAGGGGGAAATTCAGGGACTTTTTCCCTGAAAATTAGGTAATTGACCCCCTCAAAATCGGTAAAACCCCACACCCCACACCCCACACCCTACACCCTGCCCCTAGGAAAAACTTTTTCAGCAGACCCTAAATAGACGGATGAAACCCGATAAAATCATCATCGGTTGGCGAGAATGGCTCGATTTACCTGATTTAGGCATTACCAAAATAAAGGCCAAGATTGATACAGGCGCTCGCTCCTCGGCCCTACACGCTTTTCATCTCCATCCTTTTCGAGATGGCGATCGCAATTGGCTGCGCTTTCAAGTTCATCCCTACCAAAAAGATAGTCACCACACTGTCACCACCACCGCAGAAATCCTCGAATGGCGACAGGTAAAAAATTCTGGGGGTCAAAGTCAACTACGTCCCGTTATTAGAACAAACGTATTGCTTGGTGGTCGTCAATGGGCGATCGAATTAACTTTAACTAATCGCGATGTCATGGGTTTTCGGATGTTATTAGGACGAGAAGCGCTGAAAAAAGGCTTTCTTGTCCATCCGAATAAGTCTTTTTTACTGAGTTAAGTTATAAGCTAAACGGCTTTTACTTCGGATCACCGATATAGACTCCAAAAGGGTTATAGCTGTTGGATCATGCAGGTTAAGCGCCGTTTAGCTTATTTAGGGTTTGCGGCAAAAAGTTTTTCCTGGGGGCAGGGTGTGGGTTTTACCGATTTTCAGGTGGTCAATTACCTAATTTTCAGGGAAAAAGTCCCTGAATTTGCCCCCTGATCACTCCCAGGGCCGGTACTTTTTGATTGACAAAAAGTCTAAAGATATTATCCAACAAGGTTTTTAGATTTATTCAGCCAGCCCTAAGTAGCGGGTAAATCTTGGTATTCAGCCAAAGCATTTATAAAAAACAAGTCTCCCCAAATTAAACCCGTATCATAGATTTGGCTGGGTTGAATCGCGGCGGGATGATGATAACAACCATGACGCAATAAACTCATCTCTGGGGCGGTTTCGTCGGGAAAATAGGCAAAAGAAGTCAAATTCAAGAGAGTATTATCGATCGCCTCTCGATAGGTTCCATAACTAGGATCACTGCTGGGTAAAGCTTTTAATAAGCGAATCATCCCCGCCACAGCGATCGCCGCTGCCGAAGAATCCTTTTCCGTAGCGCCATTTTTTTGCAAGGCATAATCAAAGTCCCAGGGAGGAATAAAATCCCCGGCGCGTCTTTGTCCACCGGGCCAGCGATCGGGCAAATTGTCCAGATAATAATTAATGGCATCCTTGGCAATGGTTAACATTTCCGGATCGCCGGTGTAAATATAGGCCGTCGTGGCACTATAAATAAACCAAGCTTGACCCCGGGACCAAGTGCTATCATCGCGCCAGCCCTGTTTTCCCTCATTAAATAAGAAATTTCTATAGGTGGGAGAGTTGACATTTTGATCAAAATAGCCTCTTTGCCAAGTTCCCGTTTTACCCGGGCGACGGTTAGCCCCAAAGGTGCGGCTAATGGTGCGGATGTGGGAAAGGGCCTTTTCTTGCCAATCTTTTGCCTCCTTGGGGTCAGGATTGTGGAGACTTGCCCAGAGCATTTGTTCTATATTGATCGTATGGTCGATAAAAACCTGCCAATGTTCTTGCTGATCGGTGCGATCGGCCTTGCGTAACCAGCCAAAAGTCCCGATATCGGTGTGATAACTCCCTTTACCATCCTGAAAAGGTTGCGCTAGTTGTCTGGCCCCCCGTAAAGTTATCTCTAAAGCTGTCTGTTTTTCCTGGCCCTGTCCCGACTCAAACCAAGGGGCAAACACCAGTACATTATTAAGAGCGATGTCTTTGTTCTTCAAACTGGTTTCTTTTAAGGGATCGCTCCATTTTTTCGCGGCAGCTGACCAAAATCCCGCATCCATAGGGTTTGATTCTAAGTCAGCAATTTTCCATAATAAAGCAGCAAAAGCCCCTGCCGCCCAAAAATTGGCCTTTGCCAACTTCCAAGTGCCGGGGGTGGGACTATTCCCCCTCCGTAGCCAATTGAAGAAAGTAAAACCCGATGGCTCTGGATGGGTAAGATAGGGATAGAGAATGCCCCGACGGGCATAACTATCGAGATAATCGATCGTGGTCGCTAGTTTAATCTTAGCCAGATCGAGACAGAGCTTAATTCTTTCAGCTAGGGGCATTTTGGCGCGCAATTCCGCCGCCGATTGGGGACGATGGATAATCCGGAGGGCCGCCGCACCGATCGCCGCCCCTGTACCTAGAATGATGAGCGTGCGTCGCTTCAAATTCCCGACTCCTAAGCTGGATAGATGCGAATACGGCGATTCGGTTCCTCTCCGAAGCTATCGGATTGGAGACGGTAATGTTCCACTAATTCGTGCTGCATTTTCCGCACTTTCGCCGATCGCGGCAGTAACTCCACCGGTTGGCCGGTGGGAATAACGATTTGTTCCACCGCTAACCGGGCCTCCTCCAAAGCTTCGATCTCGTCATCACTACCGCTGCGGGCAAATAAACGCAGATCTGCACCTTCCTGATTCATCGGGTCATCAATGCCCAAAATCCGCTTTAAACCGCGAGAAATTTGGGGCAGGGTATTGGATTTGATGCCGTGGATGGGAATTTGTCTTACTTTGGCAATTTGACGCAATTTTGACTGATTTTTAACGTGGGAACGCAGGGCCAGCACCGCATCGGCCCCCTGTAAATCTTTGGTCAAAACGATCGGCAAATCTAGGGCCTGTACTACCTGTTCGATCGGGGCGCGACTGACTCCGTAGGGATAGACATAAACCGGCCAATCTTCGCCATTGGGACCGGGGACGCGGACTTTTTCCGTTTCCGGTTCTTCCTGCAGCCAAGATTGTTCGAGGAGGCGATCGAAATCGTTTTCCCGGTTGAGGGGGCCCGCAGGGAAACGGGCCACGGGAGTCATCCGGCCATCGGCCCGCCATCCCTTGGGTTTATCCATTTCCGGCAGATAATTGCCGCGCAAAGGGGTCAAGTTTTCCGATTTTGGTTCTTCCTGAGCGACTTGTACTTTCCCCTCCTCATCTACCCAACGGATTTGGGCAATTGCTTCCCGTCCCCGCAGCAGTTGATCGATCGTGGTAGATACGTCCTCGTGGATGACCCAGCGCTGACGTTCCAACATTTCGATGGCAATGTCAAAGGTGGGCGGTGCTTTGCGTTCTAAAACGGTCTTCTGAGAACCCCGGCGGCGCGCTTCTTCGTCTCCGAGAGTTACTGCCTGAATTCCCCCGACTAAATCCGATAAAGTTGGGTTTTTAATTAAATTTTCCAATTGATTGCCGTGGGCGGTTCCCACCAACTGCACCCCGCGTTCGGCGATCGTGCGAGCGGCCAGAGCTTCTAATTCCGTACCGATCTCATCAATCACGATCACCTCTGGCATATGGTTTTCCACCGCTTCGATCATGACTTGATGCTGCAATTCCGGACGGGCCACCTGCATCCGACGAGCGCGACCGATGGCCGGATGGGGAATATCTCCATCCCCGGCGATTTCGTTGGAGGTGTCGATAATCACTACCCGTTTATTGAGGTCGTCGGCTAAAACTCGGGCTATTTCCCGGAGAGCGGTGGTTTTCCCTACCCCCGGACGACCGAGCAGCAGCAGGGATTTACCCGTTTCCACTAGGTCGTTAATCAGGGTGATCGTACCGAAAACGGCCCGACCGATACGACAGGTTAAACCGATAATTTCCCCGTCTCGATTGCGAATGGCACTGATGCGGTGCAGGGTGCGTTCAATCCCGGCGCGATTATCGCCGCTAAAACTGCCCACCCGGGCGATCGAATACTGGATTTCTTCTTTTGAGATCGGTTCGTCCCCCAGATCGATCGCCCCATCGGGAAAACGCGCTTCTGGTATGCGTCCCAAATCCATAACTACTTCGATCAGTTGATGCTGCCGCGGGTGTTCCTCGATTTTGCCGCGAATCCGCGCAGGTAGAATTGCCAAGAGTTTGTTTAAATCGTCGGTAACTGGCATCCGAGAGGAGGGTAGGGTTTCTGGCATTAATAGTAAAAGGTTTTGGCGATAATTGGCTGTTTTTATTGCCAAGATTTTCTTGGGGTCTAACACATTTAGGGGTTAGTTGTCAATTAAAAAAATATTATAGTTTTTTGACCAAGGCTAGGCTTTCAATTGAGCAACGAGAATAGAAGCAGCTTTAACGGCTTCTTGGTAGGCTTGGGGGTCATTTTCAAGGTTAGGCTGGTCTAAATGCTCTAAAATTGGCAAAATCAATGAACGGGCGTAACTTCCAGATGCAATACCAGCGATTTTTTCTCTCAGTCCCAGTTGCTGTAATTTGGTCACGGTATGGTCATTGGTTCCCCCAGCTAACTGCACAAATCCGGTTAGATTTTCGGAGAGGACTTTTTTGGCCATGTTAATGGCCGGGTGGGTGGTTCCTTTGCCGATATCGCCGCTCATCGGCCGGCCGTCCGTCTGCCAAATCAGAGGACAGCTTAGGGGTGAAATAGTTTCTCGCAGATAGTGGAGGTAATCAATGATCTGCTGATCATCCTGGCAACTTATGGCGAGGATTTTTAGGTTTTTAGTTAGAGGTGCGATCGCTTGCCAGAGTCGAGCAAATTCCTCTCGATGACCGACTTGGGTATGAATTTCGATCGCATCGACTCCCATTTCGATAATTAAGGGGATAATTTCTGCGGGTTGACAGACACGGGATATTGTCTCGATTATTTGCGGGGGACAAACGGGTAAGCAGCGACCGCAACCATAACAGCGCTGTTCGATTACTCCTCCCCTATCGA
The DNA here is from genome assembly GCF_027530565.1 of Microcystis sp. LE19-10.1B. Lineage (NCBI taxonomy): Bacteria > Bacillati > Cyanobacteriota > Cyanophyceae > Chroococcales > Microcystaceae > Microcystis > Microcystis sp. LE19-10.1B. Next base: position 4,815 of record NZ_JAPZQM010000687.1, read on the forward strand.
TAGCATAAGCGGGACAGATTTTTTCGCAGGGACGGGGACAATCGACCGGACAGAGTTGCGGGTTAAAGACAGCTTTACGAAAGTGGGGATCTTCCCCGTCGTTGAGACTGACCATTAACCAAGGTCGTCGATTTGGGGGGAATCCGGCGATTTTTTCGGCGGTTTCGATGCCTTCGCGGGCCGCAACAATCACGGCTCGGTCGGCGGCCACATCAATACAATCGGCCCCGGCGATAGTATAGGTCAAAGCGAGGTTGCGAATCGTGGGCAAATCCTGGTAACTAGCTCCACAGATGAGCTTGAACCAGTGACCCGCAACTAAGGACCAGAAGGGAGAGGAGTTTTTATCTAGCACTTTTTTATCCTATCGCAGCCAGCCCCTAAACGTCAGCCTTGTGCTGCTCTGATACCAAATCTTCTGACTAAAGACTGATTATTAATTCTTCCTTTGGCATTAGTGCCTGTCTGAGGCTGCCCCTCACTTTTGCCAGCAAGCAGAGGCTAGCAGCCTATCCGATAGATAATAGGTTCGTCAGTGGTTAGGAAAATGTGTAATTAATTTAGGGAAAAAAATACCAAATCCGTTTTAATCACGAGGATAATAAAATCCCGAAAGATATACTGTCACTAGATTGCTCACAAATTTTGGTCGGCGGATTTGGTAAGATCGTGTAATTAATCGAGTTCATCAAACAAAAGTTCCTCTAGAATTGGTCCCATACCGTCATCATCGGGGGAAACTAATTCAACTTTCCCTTCCGCATCACCGACGGCTAAGAATAACAAAGGAGCTAGGGGACTGTAAATCGAGTATTTTTGGTCTTCCGAAAAGAAACTGGCGAGAAATTGCAATTCTTCCGGCTCTGATGACGAGGAGGGTTCATCGCCATCAATTTCTAAACTGAGAACATTATCTTCTTCTAGGGGCGGTAATTCACCACTAACAGTCAAGGTGTGGGCAGTGGATTTGAGCAATAGGTCTAATTCTGCTAAAACCGCTTTAGCATCGGCGAAAATCCGCTCGATTTCCTCGCTATCTTCGATTAAGAAGGCATCAGATTCTTCTTCCTCCGATTCCTCATCCCAAGCTAGAATCATCACCGGGGTATCCACGGGGACAAGAAGCATATAGGTGAGATCATCGGTTTCATAGGCATTCTCAATATAACAGTCCAGCGATCGACCTTGCTCATCCCAGAGGGTTATGATATCCGCTTCTTCGAGTTCGTTTTCTTGAAAATTAAATTGAGATGGGGACATAGGCTCTCAAACGCTACTGATTGAATCAGAATATCATGAGTTGACATCCTCGCCGCCCTAAAAGTGCGGCGATTCCTAAACCTCACGATTTAAGTTTCTGCTTCCACCACCGTCGCATACCACAGTTAAAAAACCATGTACTGTCTTACACAGAGTCCACAGACTTTCGCCCCATTTCA
>NZ_JAPZQM010000274.1:0-1423 GCF_027530565.1 Microcystis sp. LE19-10.1B
TATGCAATGGACGGGGGTTATAAGGGATGGAACCCTTATAGAGAAAGGCATTGCTTCGATTTTGGCCAATTGTTTTCTATCTAGAGCGAACTAATCAATTAAATCTCTTGCCAGATAAGGATTTAGTCGATTTATGCCCCCCTATCGAACCATACCAAGTCCCGAAGAGCCGTAAAGTAGAGAGATTGGTCTTAACTCATAAGGATAGATTACTTAGATTTGGTAGTGAACTAATCTTTAGTCTGTGTGAGCAATTCGGAACTGAAGTTGTCATTATCAATCGAACTGAAGACAGTACATTTGAGGAGGATTTAGCGCCAGATGTCTTAGAAATCATTACGGTATTTTCCGCTAGATTGTATGGCTCTAGAAACCATAAAAATAGAAAAATCGTAGAGGAGTTAAGAGACGTTGCTACTAGGATTCAAGACTGAGTTAAAACTAAATAATCAACAACGCTCATTATTAGCCCAACACGCAGGAACCGCACGTCATGCTTGGAATTGGGGTTTGGCTTTAACCAAGCAAATTTTAGACCATAATCAAGCTAACCCTGATGAAAAAATCAAGTTTCCTACGGCTATTGACCTTCATCAATGGTTGGTAGCATTGGTAAAATCAGAGCATGATTGGTATTACCAAGTGTCTAAATGCGCCCCCCAATGGGCGTTAAGAGCTTTATCTGATGCTTGGAAAAGATGCTTCAAGAAGATAGCTAAACCACCAAATTTCAAGAAGAAAGGTAAACAGGATAGTTTCACTTTAGATGGGAGCATTAAAATTGCCCATCAAAAGATAAAAGTTCCTGTGATTGGTTGGTTAAAAACTTACGAGCGGCTACCTGATGGATACCAGCCAAAATCTGTTACTATTAGTAAAAAAGCTAATAGGTGGTTTATTAGTTTTAAGATGGAAGTTGAACAGCAAACAACCAATAAAACTTATGATGTAGTTGGTTGTGATCTAGGAATTAAATCTTTGGCTACTTTATCGACAGGTGAAACGTTTGAAGGCTCTAAAAGTTATCGTAAATACGAAAAACAATTAGCCAGACTTCAATACTTGAACCGACATAAGGTAAAAGGTTCAAATAATTGGAACAAAGCCCAACGGCAAATAGCTAAACTTCATTTTAAAATAGCTAATATCCGTAAAGATACGTTACATAAACTCACCACTTATTTAGCCAAGAACCACGGCCAGATAGTAATTGAGGATTTAAATGTGTCTGGGATGATGGCTAATCACAAATTAGCTAAAGCCGTTCAGGATATGGGTTTTTACGCAACATCTCAATAAATGCTGGTAAGGAAGCCGAAGTCAACCTAGAAAATGAACCCGCACTCGTGAGAAAGCATCGACTTAGGTTGCACTGAGGAAGAAAATCTGCTTTAACTAAGGATATGCTTCTTCCCATCGAGAG
>NZ_JAPZQM010000542.1:0-3608 GCF_027530565.1 Microcystis sp. LE19-10.1B
TCTCGATGGGAAGAAGCATATCCTTAGTTAAAGCAGATTTTCTTCCTCAGTGCAACCTAAGTCGATGCTTTCTCACGAGTGCGGGTTCATTTTCTAGGTTGACTTCGGCTTCCTTACCAGCATTTATTGAGATGTTGCAAAACTATCAAACCATCAATTAATGGTTTCCATCATCCTAAGACCGTTTTTTTCTACCGTCAATAGGATATAAAATATGCTTATTTTTATTTTTTTTTTATTTTTTTTTTCATCAGGTTTATTCATGAATCAGAGAAAATCAAATTAAATTCGGTGCGGTTAAACCTTGATTTCTCCTACCAGCCACCTGATTAACTTGACTCAGAGTCAAGAAAACGGGTTTCTTAAAGAAACCCGTTTTCTCGATCCTATAGTCACATATTTCTTAACATAAAATTTGACAAAAAGAGAAAAGTATTAATTCCAGCAATTCTTTATAATTCTCTAGATGACTGGGAAAACCCGAACCCTAGAGTGATAGAGAAAAGAATTGAGGAATTCAAAAGGCGAACTCGGAGTTAATTGATGAAGTGCGATCGCTTTCTTATCGGGTGCATTATACTTTGTTAATGCACCTTATTTGTTGTCTATAATTTAAAAGATTGAGATAAGGGCAGTTTGTTGGGTTGATTTTGCGTTAAAATTAAGTTAGATATGTCTTAATTGATGAAACTTAGCAAGACAATGAATACTTCGACCACTTTTCAAGAAATCGCCGCCGAAATTCAATTATTTGATAATATTGAACAAAAAGAACAATTTATTTTTGTGGTGGGTGCTTTAGTTTCTCGCATCATCAGTCTTCATAAAGCCGCAGAAATCATGGAAATGGATACAGAAATGTTCTTGAAAATTTTAGAATTAATGGGAATCGATTTTTCTTATCTTACTACAGAAGACATAGATAGAGAAAAAAAATGGTAATCTCTATGAAAATTGTTTTCAATTCTTACCCTTTAATCTTTTTGTCTCAGTTAGGATTTTTAGAAAAATTACTAGATTCTAATGATAATTTTTATTTGCCTGCAACCGTACAACAAGAAATTAATGCCAAACAAGATCAATCTTCAGAGACTCTTAATAAGCTGATCAATCAACAGAAATTAATTATCCTAAATATTAAATTAATCTCTCTAGCAAATAGTTTAAATGAACGTTTAGGGAAAGGTGAATCTGATGCCATTACTTTAGGAATAGAATTACAAACTGATTATATCATCCTTGATGACTTTGCAGCAAGAAAAGAAGCACTACGCTTAGGCTTAAATGTTAAAGGAACTTTAGCGATTATTCGTAAACTTCTCAAAGAAGGAAAGATAGAAATTGAAAATTTGGAGATTTTTTATCAAAGACTTAGAGAAATTAACTTTAGAGTCAAGCGTGAGATATTTGAGAGCATTTTTGGAGACTGAGTGTGATACTGAAGGCACTGCGTAGCAGCACGCTTATTTTGTCGGCTGCATTAACAGAGTATAATGCGCCTTATTTCTTGTTATTGATGGATTCCCACCATAACTTTAAATCACTTTCATTAATCTTTTTTTGAAGATATTCAATCTGATCTGAATAGCTGAGATTTTTCATGTCTTCAGCCATTTTTTCTTGACTGGTTTGTTTAAAAGCTAAACAGTCAAAACTTTTTTTAATTGTCGTTGGCTTGATCAATTGTTACCTCTAAAGGAGAAATAATAGTCAAAATCCCGTAGCCATTGAGTAAATTAATTTGATTATAGCCTTTCATTTTATCTAGGCGCACAATATGTTTAAAATTCCATGATATGATTGCAGCCGCTCTAGCTATTGTAGCAGCCGCTACATGAGTAGCATCATTAATAGACTTTGATGTAACAACTCCTTCATTGATATAAGCATTCCTTAACTGTAAAACTTCAGCTGTTATCTTAACTACTTCAATAACTCTCTGCGGAATCGATAATAAAATATCTTTAACCGATTGGGGAGCATTAATTAATTTGCTAACAATGATATCACTCATTAACAAAATAAACTTTTCTTGCTTAATGGCTTCCATCAATTGATTGGACTCTAAGGAAAATTCATCATCTAAACAGCCTGCAATGACTGATGTATCGATATAAACTCTAAGTTTTTTCATAAATGATAGAAAAAGTTTTCTGATCTTAGTTTAACATCAAAAGTGCGATCGCTGCTCTTTTAGAGTGGATTAAGGTAGTGTAATGCACCTTATTGATAATAGAATTTTTGAAACCTAAAAGTCGAGGGCTTTGGTTTTAAGATTTATCAAGCTTAAAGTACAGTTAACATTAAGCTATAATAATCATTAGTCAACAACAATTATTACTATGTCTTTTGCAGCTAAATATCGAGATCGGATTGTGATTAACCCAGACATTCGCAGTAGCAAACCTTGCATTGTTAATACTCGTATTGCAGTAGCAGATATTTTTGATTATCTAGGAGGAGGGATGACTATTGAAGAAATATTAGATGATTTCCCCGATCTTACCTTAGAAGATATACAAGCCTGTTTTGCATTTGCCGCCGAGCGGGATCGTCGTTTAATGGTTATTCCCGATGAAACTGCTATTTGACGAAAACTTATCACCTAAACTACCTCTGTTACTGGTATCACATTTTCCCGATAGCGCTCATGTTAGAGATTGTAGCCTAAAAGGGTTTCCCGATCAAAGGATTTGGCAATATGCGCCTATCAATGGATTGATAATTGTCTCGAAAGATTCTGATTTTTATCAACGGAGTTTGTTGTATGGCCAACCTCCAAAGTTCATCTGGCTGAGGATTGGAAATTGTACCACTCATCATCTAATCAGTCTTATTTTAAAACATAAACAAGCTATTAAGAGATTTAGCGATAATTCTACCGAGTCCGTTTTAGTAATTGCATAATCATATATTATCCTCAGCGATCGCTTTTCTGATCGGGTGCATTAACAAAGTATAATGTGCCTTATTTATTGTCTATTGATAAAATGATCCAAAGACGTTAATTTAAAAGATTGAGGTAAGGCAGTTTGTTGGGTTGGTCTTGTGTTAAAATTAAGCTGGAGTAAATTCTAATCCCCGATGAAAATTTCAACGGAACAATCACCATGAACTTTTATACCGTTATTCTGAGAAAAAGTGCAGATTATTGGGTTTCATTATGTCTTGAAAATGGATTAGTTGGACAAGGAGAAACTCAGGAAAAAGCTATGGAGAAACTAAAAGAAGCGATTGAATCTTTTTGGGAGATTTATCATGATCAAGCCAATATATATACCAGTCCTATTCCTATAGACGAACTTCATGAATTTTTAACTGTGGGAGATTCTGAAACTCCCGAAACTTACGAACTCAGAAAAGTTTATGCCTAAAAATATTCCTTCTCTTAAACCCAAAGCACTAATCAAAATTCTTGAAAAAGGAGGCTGTCAATTTTATCGATAAGGAAAAGGTGATCAGGTGATCGGGAGCATCTCACTTATGCAATGAGTATTAATACTTATAGCAGTCAAAAACTAGAAAATCTTCAACTTGATCACAAAGAGAAATGAGATTATAATAGTTATAACTTACAATTCAGAATAGCTCTCGATGGGAGGAATAAT
>NZ_JAPZQM010000217.1:0-15631 GCF_027530565.1 Microcystis sp. LE19-10.1B
AATAGCCATTACATGACCATGAGGAAGACTTCTAATCACTTCAAAATGATTGGGAATGCCTTCAGTCATTGACAGTGTTGCTCCTTTAAGAGCCAGTTTCAGATTGTCGATAATATCATCGGGTAATTTTGAGAGATTGGCCAGGGTTCTTTTTTTGACTTGATCTCCTTCTCGATAGGAATCTGGTCGAAGAACAGCGGGGGGGGAATTACGGTTAGGAACTTTTTCTATGTACATGACCACTATTTTAGCAAATGGAGAGAATTCTTGTCCATTAAGAAATGTTACAAATTACATGGGTACATTAAGAAAAGTTAAGGGGGTGCATCCATTGATGGATAAGGGTTTTCAGCTATTATGGTATATATGTATGGGGGAAGTTCAGCTATACAAGGGCTAGAGCAACTTTTGATTTCAACGACTAGGGTGCGGAATGTGGGTCATAAGCAAAAATTATCACACAAAGTCGAGAAGAGCCATTTCCCTTCATCCTCGATGCTCTATCTGCACTGAATACAATTTAATTTGGTATTACCATAGAAAGCCGTCCTTTTAGGACGGGGTTTTCAACCCAAATTTCCGATAAATCAAGAAGGATTCTCAAGGGACTCCCGCCACTGAACATTCAGGCGATTCAGGGCAGCACTACAGGTACTTTCAAGATTTTCTAGGTAAAAGCGGACTTGACCTTGTTCATCAAAGACAGATGCCTCGTAAACAATCATCTGAGCATCGCTTCTGACAACTCGAAAAGCTACCCGTAGCCTGCCTGTTAGGGGCGAACTACCATAGCGGATGACTCTGCCTAACTTGGAAGGCAAAGCACTACTGTCCTGATAGAGCCGAGACCACACTAAAGCCATTTGTGGGATAGTATCCATAAAGCCTGGGTCGAACAGCCAAGGGGGGACGGCAGTGGAAGAATCTTGCCTTACCCAAGCTGAAGGCTGGCTCGGCTTCACCCAAGCATCAATTCCCTGTTCGTCAACCGCTACAATCTCACTCATCAGTTGAAATCGCTTGCCGTGAAATAGATACTCTAGATAAGCAAATTGAGGATCTAGACTCCTGCCTGATTTGAGCTTGACGGGATGAAGAGAGGGAGGAGCTTCTATCTCTGGGCGCAGAATAACAAGAGCGCGATATAGTGGCATCCTGGTCTCAGGATCTAGGATTTCGGCAGTTACCTGCAAGGTCGTTGCATCCGCGTGACTAGAAGAACGGGCGACGAAGAGAACTTTACGGCTCCCTTCGACGGCCATGGATACTCCCCGCAAGACCCTCAGATCAACGATTTCACAAACTTGCCAGTCGGGCCAGGCAGCTTGGGTAAATTCAGCAATCCATTCCAAGGCCCCGGTTGCCGGCAAAACAGCTTTGCCATCCAAGCAGTGATCTTCAAGATAGGGATCTGCCTCTAGAGAAAAGATGTGTTCCAGAGTCACTTTACTGTCAGGTTGCAGTTGAGGGACAGTAGAAATGAAGGGAAAAGGACGGTTAGCGGGAAGGAGAGCGAGTTTTCCGGCCTCAGCTTCATGGGTTTCCCACGGAGCTTCCCCGGCAATTACTTCTGCTGTTCCCTTATCTCCATAACTCAATTCTTCCTGGAAAAAGCGGCGACCACCGACTAGAGAAATTGGGATTACTCCCCGTTCCCGAAACTGACGCTTCACTTCTTCAGAGGCCATGCCCTTAGTATCCCAGGGTCCCCAATTGATGGCGACTACGCGGGTATTCAACCAGCGCTGGTCAAGCTGCCAGGCCAGACGATTCAAAATTTCATTGGCAGATGCGTAGTCAGATTGCCCACGATTACCGTAGCGACCGGCAACTGAACTGAAGAAAACCAGCCACTTCAAAGACTCTGGACGCAGATAGCGGCTGAGGATCAAGGCACTATCCACTTTCGTATCAAAGACCCGCTCAAAGGAAGCCAGTTCTTTATCGACAATCAATTTGTCCTCAATAATTCCCGCCCCGTGGATGGCAGCATCCAACCGTCCGTAGCGGGAGTAAATGCCTTCAATAACGGCAGCAAAAGCCTGCTCATCCTTCACATCTGCTACTATATACTCCACCTTTGCCCCTGCTTGTCGGAATCGTGCCAAATTAGCCCGAATTTCCCGCTCCCTCAAGATTAACTGGATGTGGCGCTCGATCTCAACGGGGGTGGGCAACTTACCTTGGCAACGAGCCTGAGCCAGGAGGAATTGACGCAAGCCAGTTACATCCTCAATATGGGCTGTTGCTTCGTTCTCTAGAGGAGCCCGTCCCACCAAAATCATCGTCAGGCCAAAGGAGGCTAAATCGCTGGTTATTTCCGCAGTAATGCCGCGAGCGCCGCCTGTAATTAAAACGACCCAATCAGGAGTGGGTGTAAATTTGGCAACAGTTGATCGGGATGAGAAAGGAGCCAGCTGGGTGCGGAAAGTGGTGCGTTGTCCTTGGGGATAGCCAACTTCGATGCGCCCCCCAGGTAATAACAGTTCTGAGACGAGGCATTCTGCCAGCACCCTTGGGGAAAGGTGGGGATCGAGATCTACTGCCTTGGCATGGAGGTTAGGCCACTCAGCCCCTAGGGTTTTCAACAGCCCGTTGCCACAACCAGCAATTGGCAAACTCGTCCCCCAGTTACCATCCCTGCCAAACTGTCCTCCCAAACAGGAAGCCATCAGAACCCGGCCTGGCTGTTGCCCTTTGCGGAGGTCGTCAGCACACAACTGGAGCAGGGAAAACAAGCTCTTAGCCTGTATTTGCGTATATTGCCGCCACCCAGATAGGGTAGTTGGCTCAGCCGCTTGGCTTAAAGCAGCCAAATGGACAATCCCGGCGATCAGCCCATGTTTTTCCCGTTCCCTGCTGACTGCCTCAGCTAAAGCCTTTGGTGTTTGCAAACTAGCTCGCTCAATCAGTGCTACCGCCAGCCCTCTTTGCCGCAGAGACTCTGCCAAGTAGGGAGCAACGCTAAGTTCGTCTTCAGTAATAAGAAAAAGCCCTTGGGGAAGCGGCCACTGACCGGTAGGTAGGGGGTCTGCCTGTGCTTGCATCAGGTAACGTGGAATCGATTCCCCCTGGGCTAGAACTTTCCCAAGCTTTTTGAGGGTTCCACTGTCCCAGACGGTGAGAGGCATAAGACTTGTTGAACAATGCCGTTCAGGGATTTAACCTTGGTCAAATTTTCCATCTGGGACTGCATACCTTCAGCGACAGCAGCGGGCAAACTTTTCTGTATTGCTCCCAAAATTTCCACTCGCTTGATCGAGTCAATTCCTAGTTCTGCTTCCAAATCCTGATCCAAGCCCAACATATCAATTGGGTAGCCAGTGCGTTCACTGACTAATTGCAAGAGAGTTTTGGTCACACTCTCCCGTTCCAGCAGCACAGAGGGGACAACGGCATCGGCAGCAGTGGGCAGATTGGGAGATGCGGCTGCTGGCTGGGGCTTGAGCACAGGCTCTTGCTGCTCAATTGTGGGACTAACCGATGTGGGACTAACGGATATCTGAGGCGGTGCAGCGGGTCGGGAAGGGGGTGGGGAAATTCGGGGGGGTACTGGCGGCGAAGCAGGGGACAGGTTAGCACTTCCCCCTCCATTGGAGCCAAGGGAAAGTACAGGTTGGGCTGCCGGCAGGCTCCGCTCTGGCATAGCCACCGATCTTGAAGGAGTCATTCCTTCTACCTGACTGGCTTGGAGAAATTGCAGCATTACCTTTTCCTGAAGAGTCAAAAACTGACGCATGGTCTGCTGGTAAGCTTGATAGGCTTGTAAAGCCACCGAGCCAGCAACTGAGGGTTCTTGGCTAGTAGAATAAGTCTGTGGAGTTGCTGGTTGGGAGAGCGGGGGAAAATTTTGTTCAGACATTGTTCGCTGGATTTTGGGTTGCGGATTTGAATTAGTAGGAACTATGGGGTTTAACCCGGTGAGTTGGGAAGGGGAATGGGCATGAGGGGCAGGACTAGGCGGCTTGACTGGCTCAAATCGCTCTATCCCTAAGTCTGGCTTCGCCTCGGTGTTACCGTTTTGCCCTTTTTTGTCTTGTCTGCCTAGGATAGACGTTGCCCAGGACAGGGGGGGGAGCTTGCCGCTATAACTATTGGTAGCTCCTAATGACCTGACACCACCACCGTTAACCAGCCAAGTGGTGGGTGCTAATTGAGAGGGGCTCGTTAGCTCTGCCAGTCGAGATAATTGCAGCTGCTGGACTTGGCGTCCGACAAACAGAGAAAGGAGTTGCACCTCTAGCCCTCTGGTAATTAGAGTCCCTAAGCCCAGCAGAAAGCCTCGCAGTCCTCCCCCTTGCCCATCTAAAGATACGCAAGTATGCTCTTTGTCTCCTAAAATTTGACCGACGAACTTGGTCAGGATGCTTTTTGGACCGACTTCAATAAAGGTGCGAGCGCCAGCTTCATATAAAGCCTGAATTTGACTGACGAACTCTACTGGACGGAGAGCCTGTTGGCTTAACTGGCCACGGATGCCATCGGCATCTGAAGGGTAAGGAAGGGCTGTAGCGTTAGCATAGACAGGAAACTGGGGGGACTCAAAGCAGCCAGAATTTAACTGACGGGTCAACTCTTCCTGAACCTCTGCCAGCAAGGGCGAGTGAAAAGCTCCGGCCACAGGCAGCTTTCTAGCGGTAATGCCGTCCGCGTTCAAACTGTTGATTGCTTGTTCGATCGCTGCTTGTGGTCCGGAAATGACGGACTGAAGGGGAGCATTGTGATTGGCTACCACAACTCCTGGAAAACTGTCAAGATATTGTGCCAATTCCTCGCGGGTGATTTGCACGGCAGCCATAGCTCCCTCAACCCCCTGACAAGCTTGGGACATAATCTGGCCTCTAAGGGCAGAAAGATTGAGAAATTGAGCTTGGGATAGCACACCAGCAGCGTAGAGGGCTGTATATTCGCCATAACTGTGTCCTGCTGCCAAATCTGCCTTAATGCCCAGATTGGCCAGCAAGGCTAGATAGCCCGATTCCACGGCTCCTAGAGCGGGTTGAGCTACTTGAGTCTGTTTAAGCTGTTGTTCATTGCTAATTTCGGCCGCTTCTGAATAGGCACTGGGGGGATAGATATACTGACTCAGCAATTTTGGGAAGTGATGGCCCAGATGGCTGTCGGCAAATTCCAAAGCTTGGCGCATCTCTTGCCGATAGAGAGCAACTTCCCTGGCCATGCCGGGATATTGCGCCCCCTGCCCCGGAAAGAGAAAAGCAGTGAGAGCTTTTGTCCCAGTGGGGGTGTGGCCTTCGGAGAACTGAATCTCAGGGGGCAGGGGACTGGCAGAATCCCCTGCCAGATAACTAAGGGACCGGGCCAAGCTGGCGATTAACTCTGACAAATTACTGGTCACGATGGCTAGGGTTGCTCCCCTGCCTAGGTGGTTTGTCGCTGTTAAAGCGCAACTGTAGGCCAGATCTCCGAGTTGCGGTTTTGCTCCTCCTTGCAAAGCTGTCAGCAGAAACCGCACTTTTGGCAATAATTCTTGGCGATTCTCGGCGGCCAAGATCACCAATTCCCAAGGCCAGTCATCTCCTCCCAGGGCTGGTCTCTGAACTGCTCCCCCATACTCCTCGAGAATGGCATGAAAATTCGTCCCCCCAAAGCCAAAAGCACTGACCCCTCCCCGGCGAGGTTGGTTGGGATTAGTCAGCCAGGGATGATTGTCTTTTAAGAGATAGACCGGGCTTTCTGGATCCACAATCGGGTCTAAGGGGGTGTCAACCCCAAAGTGAGCGGGTAGAACTTGGTGATGTAGGGAGAGGGCTACTTTTATTAGTCCAACGACTCCAGCGGCGCTTTTAGTATGTCCGAGCAAGGTTTTAATGGAGCCAATAGCGCAGGATTTTTGCCCTGCCCCGGAGGCTTGTAGAGAACTGGTAATTGTTTCTAATTCTGCTCGATCGCCGGCCACCGTCCCCGTGCCGTGGGCTTCATAGAGTCCCAGGCTAGCGGGAGAAAATCCCGCTTTTTCGTAAGCTCTCTGTAGCGCTCGCTTTTGTCCTGCCGGCAGGGGAGCAGTTAAACCCAAGGCCTTACCGTCGCTGGAACCAGCGACCGCTTTGATAACTGCATAAATTCGGTCTCCATCCCGTTCCGCATCTGCCAGACGCTTGAGAACAACGATGGCAATACCTTCGCTGATGACAATCCCGTCGGCAGCTTTATCGAAGGAGCGGGGTTGACCTTGGGCAGAGAGGGCATGGGTCTTGCTAAAGCAAAAATAAGCAAAAGGGCTTTGCCCTGTGTCAATGCCCCCTGCAATACAGAGATTGCTTCGTCCCGTTTCCAATTCCGTCACTGCTAGGTCAATAGCAGCCAAGGAAGAAGCACAGGCCGCATCAACAGTGAAGTTAGAGCCTCCACAGTTAAAACGGTTGGCAACCCTGCCAGCTGCCACATTCAACAGTAAACCTGGAAAAGTTTCTTCCGTCCATTCTGGTAGACGATCCCAGATCTGTGGGGAGGGATTTTCAACCACCCTCGGCACTTCTGCTCGCGCTGCATACTGCCCGCCCAGATCTCCTATCCCTCCGCCCGCACCCAAGATGACTGAGGTACGTTCTCGATCGAAATCTCCTCCCCCGTAACCCGCATCTTCTAAGGCTCTTCGCACAGCCTCCAAAGTCAATAGCTGTAGTGGTTCGATGGACTTGAGAGATACGGGAGGAATCCCAAAGCGCAGAGGATCGAAGGGAACCTCATCGATGAAACCACCCCATTTGGAATAGACCTTATCTCGTGTTTGTGGGTCAGCATCGTAGTACAAACGCCAGTCCCAACGGTGAGCGGGAATTTCGCCAATAGCTTTTACCCGGGAGAGGATGTTTTTCCAAAAAGTCTCCGGTGCGTCTGCTTTAGGAACGAGGGTCGCCATGCCAACGATAGCAATATCTGAGGGTGGGGTTGGAGTGGGTACTTTCTTTTCACCTGCTGGAGAAAGAGAAGTCAAGAGTTGGCCGCTGCCTTCAGCTACTTCTTGATGCAAGCTGCTGACACTGATCACTTGATGGCGCATGGTTGCCACCTGACCGATCATGTACATCCCTTCGCTAACCTGTTGCTCTTGGTTGACTGAGACTATTTGCCCTGTCTCATCGCGCCGCAAACCTTTGGTAGCTATGCGTAACCGTCCTAGAGTCAGGTCTTCCAAAACGTTCTTAATTTCTTCGGCAGAACTGCCCCGGGCTGCCATTTGCCGGCGGGTGTCGTAGAATTCGCGGGCAAATGGGGTGACAGCGCAACGGCTGGCATGGCCCGGTCCGGTTTCTAAGTTGATGGTCGATTGGCAACTGAGGGCTTGGGCTTGAAACTCTGGCAGGATTGCTCCACAAGCCACTGCTTCCTCCGTAAAGAGGTAGGCACTGCCCATTAACACGCCAATTTTCATGCCCCTTACTGCCAAAGGAGTGGCCATGGCACTGATCATAGCGGCCGAGAGAGCGTCATGAATCCCACCGGCGAAGATGGCGTGAATTTGCTGCTCTGCTCCAGCTGGTACTTTCTCTAACAGGGTAGCGATCATGCTTTCCCAGAGGACAAAACTGCTCAGTGGCCCCACGTGTCCTCCGCATTCTCGCCCTTCAAAAATAAACCGCCGCGCCCCCTGTTCGAGGAACATTTTCAGGAGTGCTGGCACGGGAACATGGAGGTAGGTGGCAATTCCTTGGGCTTCCAACCTCGCTGCCTGATCTGGCCTGCCCCCGGCAATCAAGGCAAAAGGCGGCTTAATTTTCTGGACTTCTTGCAGTTGTTCTTCCCTAATTGCCTGTGGAACAAAGCCAAGGATGCCAATACCCCAAGGTAGCTCTCCTAGAAGGGCTTGGGTTTTCTGCAACAGTTCCCCGACCTGTTTTCCCCGCATCAGAGCCAAAGCTAAGAGGGGCAGTCCGCCTGAGCGAGCAACTGCATGGGCAAATTCTGCCGTATCGCTGACTCTAGTCATTGGCCCCTGGACAATAGGATATTTGGTGCCGTGGGAAACTGCCAAGGGAGTTTCCGCTTGTAGAGGTTTTAGCTCCTGGGCTGTCTGCACCTGTTCCTGACTGCCCTTGAGCAGGGCTTGCAAAAATTTACCCGTGGTCTGGTAACGCTTGCGAAAATCTGCCGCTAACCCGCTTGCTTGTCCCATTGGCCAAGCTTGAGTAGCAGGATTTTCCCAGCCAATTAGGGAGGTGGCTCGTTGCCGCCAGATCTGGCCAGAAACTGAGGTTTCTTCTTGAATCTCTATCTGTGCTGCCATTTCTTGCAACTTGGCAACGGCAGCAAAACCGGGACGAGACAAGACACGACAAGCCCGCCCCAACCTCTCACCGATGGCGATCGCTTCTTGCCCGTTTAAGTAACGTAAGTATTCCTGCCATTCTCCAGGCAGAGGAGATTCGGGCATCAGCCATAATTGATCGTCTAAGACAACGCCTGCTGCACCGGCAGCCCGACAGGCTGCCGCGGTATGAATACCGATTCCTCCTTGTACATAGATGGGTAGGGAGGAGGTTTTCAATAATTTCTGAGTGAGAATAAAAGCGGGATCTTCTCCTACCCAACCGCCACTTTCCTGTCCTTTGGCTACCAATCCAGCTAAGAAAGGAAACAGAGAAGCTAAGAGAGCCAGTTGATTGGCATCGGTTATTTCCAGCAAAATTAGGCGATTTTCCCCAGAAAGAAGCTGTAATTTCTCTCTGAGCGTTTCAGCAGTTGCCTCTTGCCAGCCACTGAGAATCAACCAGTGAGATTCTAGTTCCAGTCTAGCCAAAAGTTGGCCGCTCTGCTCGATCTGTGTTAAGTTCAGTCTCAGTCCGGCTGCTCCAGGAGCATTTTTTAAAGCTAAAACCTGCTCTAGATTACTAATTGCTCGCTCTAGATTTTCTGGTTGACAAAATTCTCGATCGAGTATCCCGATTCCCCCAGCCCGAATGCTGGCGATGGCTAAACCAGGGTGTTCTAGCTCAATGGGACTCAGAGAAAAGCAGTTGAATTTATCCATCATAACCTCTAATTTTGATTAATTTAACCATCTTGACAAGCCTGTAATTGCTGGATGATAGCTGTTTGCTCTTGTTCTAGGTTGCGACCGATAAAAACCGCTTGCGTTGGCATTTTTCCGCAGATATCGGGGGCCACAACCTGAAAATCAAAACGACCGCAAATAAAATTAAACAGACAGGATGTTGCTCTATCATCTAAATTGAGAATTCCTTTGGCACGGTAAACTTTTGGGGAAAGTTCTCCGAGAAATTGCTTGAATTTATCCAAGTTCACCAATCGTTCTGTCTGATAAGAAAAAGAGGAAAAATCTTGATGGCTGTCGCGGAAACCCTGAGCAGATTTGGTTACTTGAGTTTCCAGTAGCTTTGATTGCCTTCTGTAAAGATTAGCTCCTAGGGCGAACAATAATTTGGGATCGATATTGCTGTGAGTAGTTTTAAATAAGGGGGCTCTTTGATTCAATTGACGGAGATGGCTTTCGACTCGCTCAATTTCTAGTTCTGTCACTAAATCTGTCTTATTCAAGATCAGAAAATCTGCCGCCCTTACCTGCTCGTTGAGCACTTCTTCTTCGGCTGCCAACCGCAAAAACTCTGAAGCATCTACTAAGGTGATTACTGAATCGAGGACGACATCGAGATAGTGGAGGCGCTGGATCAGGGGAAAGGGATTTGCCAGTCCAGTGGTTTCTATGACTATTAAATCGGGCTTTATTTGTTCTTGAATTTCCCGAAAGGCGTTGTGTAAAGAGAAGATGTCAACACTACAGCAGACGCAACCACTGTTCAATTCTACTACTTTATCTATATTTTCAAATCCTGATACTACTTTACCATCAATTCCCAAGTCGCCAATTTCATTCATGATAATCGCCACGCGCTTCTCTTGAAAGACTTTTTCCAGGGAATTTCTTAAAAGTGTAGTTTTGCCACTTCCTAAAAAGCCAGCGATTGCGTTGCAAGGTGTTTTAAGCATAAACCAATTTTCATAAATATCTAAGGTTATTAATAGTCAAAAATCACCTCTAGAAAGTTCAGTTTTTCACGGCTACTATCTCCAACCAAAGTCGGGGAATTTCTTTGATTTGTAGATTGTTTAAAGTAACTCCCGCCGCTTCTTGCAAAGCTTCACTAGCTATCTCTACCGGATAGCCACTTAGGGCGACTTCAGCAAACCCTGCATAGGCACCAATGGTTTCCAAACTTTGCTGTGTCAGCATAACAGTACGCTGCTTATCCTGAATAATCTCTAAATGGTGACTATTGAGCAAATCCCGCCATTGAAGTGGAGAGAACCATTCATTGCCGAAAGCTCGATTCCCCTTGCCTCGCTTTCTGCGGATGCCTTCTTGACCAGCTTGCTGCAATTGGAGTAATTTCTCGGAGACAATAGCTAAGGCTTCTTTCATCCATTCAGTATAGACCGATTCTGTTCCCTCGGGATAGGTGCCGATAAAAAAGCAAGAATTAAAGGCAAAAATTCCGCCAGGACGCAAGACTCGACTGATCCTTTGGATTAATTTCTCTTTGTCGGGAAGTAAATGGATGGCATTGCCCATCAGGACGAGATCCATGCTTGCCGGTTCTAAGTCAAAATCATCAGCGCTACCGACTTTTAGCAGCACAGCACTTTGCCCGGATTTTAAAGCTGAATTAAGTGCGTCATGGTCTTGAACGAGCATCTTTTTTTCTTTAAATAATTCCCGCGCAATCTCGAGAGATTCTGTGGAAATATCTATGCCAACAATCCCTACCTCTGGTTTGATTTCTAGGAGCAATTCACTGAGAGTTCCTGTACCGCAAGCAAGATCGAGAACCTGGCTGACATTTTCTAAGGGCAAACTGTGTAGAAATTCTCGGTTTGCTTCTAGGTATTCGGGTTGCAGGGAAAATGGTTCATAAGAAGTAATGACTGGCATATAACAATTCCTTGTCTTGGTTTTATTTTAAATTTTGGGACATAATCCTTCTAAGAAGGGAACTTCAAAGCATTTTTCGTGCATCACGGGACCATGCCCGAAATAACCGTCTTCTCCAAACAATTCTCCATGATCTGCGGTGACAATAATGTGAGTGTTAGAAGGACATTTACTAAATAGCTCACCTAGCAAACCATCGACATATTCGACGCAGCGAATTTGCTGTTTGTGTAGCTGCTCCATTTCTGCTGAATTGAAAAATGACTTTGCTGCTTTTTTTTCTGTCTCGGGTTCAGTTTGCAGCAGATCGTCCATTCTCTTAAAAACTCCATGCACTCCAGATATATGGGGCAGTTCATCCTCTTCCAGCATATAAGGATAGTGGGTTTCTCCTAAGTTAAAAAAGTAAAACCGAGGCTGTTCGTCGGGAAACTCTACTTCCTCAACCATTTTGGCAAATTCATTGTGAGTGGGCATTAGTCGATAGTCATCAAAGTACTTATTAATACTTGTAAATTGGTTGAGAACAGGTAGAGAAACTCGGCCAATAGTTTTATAACCTTGGTTTTTTAAGACTTTCGGTAAGGAGAGTTGGGGAATAAAGGTTTTAAAGGATAAGTCTGGGATTCCTAAGCGATCTACCCATTTAGCAAATTCCTGTTTATAAACTTCCGAGGCAAACACACCCCGAGGACTTTTGTGAGGAACCATGCCCATCAACATAGCATAGTGGGAAGGGGATGTCCAGGAAGCGTAGCTATAGCGGCGTTCAGCCTTGCCCAGCCGATCCATATTGGGAGTTGATGCCGCAGAGTAGCTGTCATGACGGCAGCTATCCATAACAATATAGATGAGATGCTTAATCATGTGTATCTATATACAAAATGTTCCCCACCAATGTAGTTGAAAAATCCTGCAATGTCAAGAGATAACGGTTACGCTTAATCTTAGGGTAAGCCTAACCTATTTGGCTCTTCAGTTTGTGTTATGCAATGGACGAGGGTTATAAGGGATGGAACCCTTATATAGAAAGGCATTTAGCGATTTTTGTCAATTGTTTTTTATCTAGAGCGAACTAATCGAATTAAGTCTCTTGCCAGATAAGGATTTAGTCGATTTATGCCCCCCTATCGAACCATACCACGTAACGAAGAACCAGAAAAGCTGTCGTAGAACGACGGGGTTTTCAACCCAAATTTTCGCTCAATGTTCCGCTATGGTAAAAGGGTTACGGAGTCCTCCTAGCACCCGCACACCACACGAAAACCGTAGTAGTGGTAGGTGCTGACGCGCCTAGCGAAGAAGCTGCGGAAAGCGGAACGACAGAGACCTGGATTGCCGTACCAAGAACCGCCCCGTAATAGAGAACGATTATTATTCTCAGTAATCCACGCCGACCCGTCCTCTGGCGCTCCGGTATAGTTATCGTGCCAATCGTCCGCGCACCATTCCCAGACTTGCCCGTGCATATCGTAAAGTCCGAAAGCGTTGGGGGGAAACTGCCCGACGGGAGTGGTTTGTTGTCGATAAGTACCCTTTTTACCGTCGGCGTAGGTATAGTTTCCGTGATAGTTCGCTATTTCGGTGGAGAGGGTAGCCCCGAAAGCAAAAGGAGTGGTCGTTCCTGCGCGACAAGCGTATTCCCACTGTGCCTCGCTGGGGAGATGATAATCTTTCTGAGTAAGCTTGGATAGCCGTTTACAGAATTCTACGGCTTGATACCAGTTCACACACTCTACCGGTCGATTATTTCCCTTGAAGTACGAGGGGTCGAGGGATAGGTCGATGTCGATTTTCGCCTGAGATGCGATGATTCGCCATTGCTCTTGGGTAATGGGATATTTGCCCATGTAGAAAGAGGGAACGGTGACTCGATGCTGCGGTTTTTCGTAGTTATGCCCCTCACCATCGGGCGATCCCATGAGGAAAGTACCGCCAGGGATATAGACTATTTCTAGGTCGATATTATTGCCGAGGTTTTCGCTCTTTTGAAAACCTTTTCCCAGGCGAGGTTTGATTATATTCCCTCTGGGATCAACGGTGATGATCTCGAAGGAGAATTCTTTCCCTTTTTCCTCCTCCTGACTACAATCTTCCTCTTCTACTCCCCGCTTATTTTCCTCTCGCTCTTTTTCTTTCTCAAATCGTCTTGCTAATTGCTGTTCGTAGGCTTCTCGAACTTTCTTTTGCTTGGCTTTAAGAAGATCGCTATAGGGTTGAATTAACTCTTTTTTGAGATCGATATTCGGTAAGCGGACTTCGTAGTAGGGATCGAGATTTAGATAATAAATATCGATATAAAAAGCCAAGAGAATTTGGTAAATTTTGATAATTACCGCTCTAATAATCAAGAGGATTTCATCTTCGGTTTTTCCTGCCTTTAATAATTCCCGTTCTACTTCTCGCCAATTCCATTCGATCGGTGAGAAAGACATCGCTTGCTTATCCTGCATTTTCCAAGAGGCAACTCGAAAGGTCACGGCATCCGATCGAATGTCTGTATAGATTATATATACAGGTACGCAGGACAACAAACTATGTAACCGTTCGATTTCGATTTCCTCGATTGGTTGCTTGAAATAATCTCCAAAAAATTTAACGGGATATAGTTGATCATTAACTGAATAGTAATCCGCAAGAAAAGAACTCACCTTTCGCATCTCTAGCTTGAAATCTAACTTCCTCATGGCAGCTAGGGAGCGATCGCTCGCTACACTGGGTAAACAGGCTAATATCAAGAGAGTTTGTTGATATTTCTTGAGCATCTGCTCGGTTTCAAAGCGACTCAACTGCGATAACCATGTATCTTTGTCCCACTCAGCTTGAATTTCTTGCAGCTTTAACTCAATTTCTTTTTCTTGCTGTTCTCTTAGTAGTTCTTGCCGTAGATAACTCAGGTTACGTTGTTCTTTTTGGATGGCGATTTTGATTTCTTTCAATTCAAGAGAAAGATTTTCTAAACCGATTCTTTCCCTAGGGATTTCATTATCTGTTTCTTGTTGCACCAATTCGCACTTGAATTGCTGCAACGCCAATTCGCACTTGAATTGGCGTTGTTTTCTTTGCAGTTGTAGGGATTGATTATCGAGTTCCAGCTTTTTTTTGTAGTAAGATAACTCGGCTTTTTTGACTTCGCTATTATTTTCCACTACGGAGGCACCATGACGAGATGCTTGATCATCATTAGATAGAAGGCGCTCCATCAGCTTCAGTGCCACCCGGGAGATACCAACAACAATTTGCTCGATCATTACCGCGTCCATTAGACTAACTCCTCATACTGTAGTGTTTTCATCGAAAATTTTGGGTCTGAAACCCCGTCGTTCTACGACGGCTTTACTGTTAAGTATTAGCACATTTACGAAATATATGCTAGTGTGAAAGGACATGGAAAAAGCCTATTCGTTTCGATTTTACCCCACACCCGAACAAGAGTCGCTATTGCGGCGCACTTTGGGCTGTGTAAGATTAGTTTACAATAAAGCTCTCCATCTCAGAACACAAGCTTGGTACGAAAAGCAAGAAAGAGTAGGCTACGCTCAAACTTCTTCAATGCTAACCCATTGGAAAAAACAAGAAGAATTAAACTTTTTAAACGAAGTAAGCTGTGTACCTTTACAACAAGGGTTAAGACACCTACAAACAGCTTTTACTAACTTCTTTGCTGGTCGTACTAATGGGACTTAGGCGTTTTCGGTAAGCAAAAAAGGCTCAAACCATTACGGGACAAAGGGTTAACCTCGATTTATGATTTTCCCTTGATATATCTGGGTTTCAGCGATTTTGGGCTTCTCGAAGTAAATCCCAAGCGGGGATTGGAGTTGCGGCTTTTCTCGATTTGTTTTTTGTCTAAGTCCCACTAAGTATCCTAACTTTAAGAAAAAACATCAGGGAGGAAGTGCCGAATTTACCAAATCTGCTTTTAAAATTAAAGACAAACAAATCTATTTAGCCAAATGCACAGAACCTTTACCTATTCGATGGTCAAGACAAATACCAGAAAGCTGTGACCCAAGCACAGTAACAGTCAGATTACATCCTTCTGGACGTTGGCATATTTCAATAAGATTTGATGACCCAACAATTAAGCCATTACCAGTAACAGATAAAGCCATCGGAATTGACTTAGGAATTAGTAGCCTAGTAATTACCAGCGATGGAGACAAGGTATCTAATCCTAAGCATTTTAAAAAGCATTATCGGAGACTGCGAAAGGCGCAAAAAAATCTGTCTAGAAAACAGAAAGACTCAAAAAATCGGGAAAAAGCGAGAATCAAAGTAGCCAAGATTCACGCCCAAATTACTGATAACAGAAAAGACCATTTACACAAGCTAACCACTCAATTAGTCCGTGAAAACCAAACGATTGTGGTTGAGAATTTAGCCGTCAAGAATATGGTCAAAAACCCGAAATTATCTCAGGCAATATCTGACGTTAGTTGGGGAGAAATTACCCGACAATTAGCCTATAAATGCCGTTGGTACGGCAGAAATTACATCGAAATAGATAGATGGTTTCCTAGCTCTAAAAGGTGTAGTAATTGCGGGCATATTGTCGAAAAGATGCCGTTAAATGTTCGAGAATGGGATTGTCCAGACTGTGGGACACACCATGACCGAGATGTTAACGCTAGTAAAAATATTTTGGCCGCAGGGCTTGCGGTGTCAGTCTGTAGAGCGACCATAAGACCAGAACAGAGTAAATCTGTTAAGGCAGGTGCG